>JAEZLW010000178.1 GCA_023415145.1 Bacillota bacterium
TGTTCATAGTGACTCCGCCTGTTCGTTTTCCTTATTATAGCATGAATAATATGCATGGCATAGGCGTATAGACGCAAGTGTCAAACAATTGATGGAAATTGAATCGGCTTGGTGTATAATGAAGCGAAAGGCGTAAGCTTAACACCTTTTCATCATTTCATCTTTTTATAGGGGGAAGTTCTCATGCAATGGCCTATTCTGCCCATGGATACGCATTTGAGCAAACTGGCGCTGCCCGAAACCGGCAAGCTTTCCATGGTGCTGGATACTGATACATACAATGAAGTGGACGACCAATTCGCCCTGGCTTACAGCCTTTTATCGCCTGAGCGCCTTGTTGTTGAGGCCGTGTATGCAGCACCCTTTCATAACGACCGCTCCAGCGGTCCTAAAGACGGCATGGAGAAAAGCTACGATGAAATCGCTAGGCTTCTTGGGAAAATGGGTAGAAGCCCGGATAATTTTGTATTCAAAGGTTCCGAAGGCTATTTGCCGGATCGGGAAACCCACGTTTCAAGCCCTGCCGCGCGGGACCTTGTGCGCCGCGCCATGGCAAGGCCTGACAGTGATCCATTGTACGTAGCGGCCATTGGAGCTATTACCAACGTGGCTTCCGCACTTTTGATAGAGCCGGAGCTTGTGAAAAAGATCGTGGTCGTTTGGCTGGGCGGCCAGCCATTGTCTTATCCTACTGCCAGGGAGTTCAATTTGTCCCAGGATGTTTCCGCGGCCAGGGTCGTTCTGGATTCCGGAGTGCCCATCGTGCTTATACCCTGTATGGGCGTTTCATCCCATCTGTTAGCCACCGTACCGGAATTGAAGGCGTATATCGGCGGGAAGAACGATTTGTGCAACGCGCTGGTGGAGCTCTTTTGTGCCTATAGTTCGGACCATTTTGCCTGGGCAAAGGAAATATGGGATGTTTCCGCCATCGGATACCTCATCAATCCCGCCTGGGTGCCTACGATGCTGGAGCCCAGTCCCCTTCTGTCCGACGACAGTTTCTGGGGCCGTGACCCGAAGCGGCATCCTATCAGGGTAGCATACGCCATCCAGCGCAATCCCATTTTCAAGGATATGTATCAGAAGCTGGGGAGGGCATAAGCTGGGCGCAGGTTTGTTTTACAGCCTATACTCCCTGAATGCTTTTTCAATGCCCTCCTCCGTGGTGGAAAACCGCATGCCGTGGATGGCAGCTTTTCCACAGTCCATGCGCAGGTCGGGGTATTTTCGAGCCTCCTCGTTTTCCGGGTGCAGCAATTCTGGTATGCGGTCTTTGGCGTGCAGCAACGTGAAAATCAGCCTGGCCGCTTCATAGGTGCTCATATCGGAGCAGCTTCCGAAGTTGTACACGCCGGAGGGGGCATCAAGCAGGGCGGGGATATTTTCAATTACCTCATGAACATAGGTGATCCCGCGGCTGTTGTTGCTGGATAGGGTAATGGGTGTGCTTGCATACAGGGCGTGCTGGCATATGGTGAGAATGTTCCCGCTGGTGAAAATATTGCGTATGGGGAAATCGTACATCCAGGTCAGGCGTATGGCGGCGTAGTCATCCGTTTCCTTTGCGATACGCTCCTCCGCCTCTTTTTTGTGCTTTCCGTAAACGTTGCAAGGGGAGAGGGCACACGTTTCCTGATGGGGTCCCGGAACCTTGGAACCATTGTACACCTGGTCGGTGCTGAAATGGATCAGCCGGGCATGAACAGCCTTGGCTGCCTGGGCCAGATTCATAGGTCCAAGCACGTTTACGCGATAGGAAAGCTCGGGGTCCTTCTCGCATTCATCCATCCTGGAGATGGCCGCGCTGTGGATAACAGCCCTGGGCTTGCATTCCTTCAGAATGTGCAGACAAGCATCCCGGTCTGTTATGTCCAATTGGTTATGTGTAAATCCCAGCACAGTTTCTCTTTCCTTCATATACCTGTACAGCCGGGAGGCGCAAAAGCCGTTTACGCCGGTCATCAGAATGGGTCCGCTGTGAGTCATATGCATCGCTCCTTTTAAGGTGTGATCTATATGAAAATCGGATTATAGCGCCGCGTTGAACCATTTGCGGAACCGCTTGGGTGTCATCCCCTGGTACTCCTTGAATCGCTGTATAAAGTAGCTGGTGGTGGAAAAACCTGTCTCCATGGCAATGCCTGTGATGGATTTTTCTGTTTCCGCCAGCAGCACGGCAGCTTTTTTCAGCCGTGTAAGCAGCAGGTATTCTGCAAAGCCACGGCCCAGGTATCGGGAAAAGAAGCGGGAAAAAGCCGTATAAGGCATATCACAAAAACGTGCGGCATCCGCCATGCTGATGCTTTGGGCATAGTTTTCATCCACATATTCCAGGGCCTTGTTAAGCTTAGTGATGGCTGCTTCGTCTGGCACGGCTTCCGTGCTTTTATCATGCCAGCGGCGCAGAATCCACAGAAACAGCCGGCTGATATTGGCCCGAAGCGCGATTTCTAAGCCGAAATCCCGGCGAATAAACTCATCCACAATTTCCTGCAGGATGTCTCTCACGGATGATGCTTTGGTCTCCTCTGCGGAAAACACCTTTTGATGCGGGCCGATGCCCTTGATATAGGGCAGAATGTACTTCAATTCAAGCATAAGGTGTTCATTGGAATACAATACCTCCGGCATGAACTTGATCACCATGTATTGGTTCATCTGTTCGCTCATCGCTCTGGTGCTGTGAATCTCCATGGGATCGACAAGTGCCATATCGCCGGGATACAGGTCGTATGGTTTTTCGTTGAGCATCAGCGTATAGGCTCCGGACTGGCAATACAGAATCTCGAAAAATTCGTGAATATGCGGTGCTACCACAGGAGCTATGCCAAACTTGCTCTGCACGCTGCAATCGTAGATGTAACGTATATTTCCCTTGGGTACCCGCTCTTCCCTGTAGAAACCACCCATAAGCATCCGCCTGCAAAAAATTGATATTTTGATTCAAAAGCATTATATCATCATTGTTGCATGGATGCTATAATCTCATCAAAGATCTGAAGGAGGAAAATCGTCATGAAAAAACGGCTTCGCGTCGGTATCATTGGTTGCGGCGGCATCGCCAACGGGAAACATATGCCTTCATTAAAAGCGCTGAACCGGGTGGACATGGTAGCTTTTTGCGATATCATCAGGGAGAAGGCGGAAAAGGCTGCTGCCGACTACGGCACCCCGGATGCCAAGGTATACACGGATTACAAAGAACTGCTCAAGGATGGTACCATTGATGTGGTGCATGTGTGCACCCCCAATCGTTCCCATGCGGATATCACCATTGATGCGCTCCATGCTGCTAAGCATGTCATGTGCGAAAAGCCCATGGCCAAGACGGCCGCCGATGCAAGGCGTATGGTGGAAGCGGCCAGGGAGACGGGCAAAAAGCTGACCATAGGCTACCAGCATCGTCATAAGCCGGAAAGCACGTACTTGAAAAGCGTTATCGAGCGGGGCGATCTGGGCGACATCTACTACGCCAAGGCCTTCGCCATCCGCCGCCGGGGCACCCCCAACTGGGGCGTTTTCCTCAACGAGTACGAGCAGGGCGGCGGGCCGCTGATCGACATCGGCACCCATTCGCTGGACTTGACGCTGTACCTGATGAATAACTACAAGCCCCGCATGGTGGTGGGTACCAAGTACAAGAAGCTGGAGGACCCCGGCTGCGGCAACCCCTGGGGCGCTTGCGACCACGAAATGGAGGACAGCGCCTTCGGCTTTATTGTCATGGAGGACGGCGCCACCATCACCCTGGAGGCCACCTGGGCACTCAATACCATCGAACCCATCCAGGAAGGCAGCCTGCAGCTTTGCGGCTCCCGTGCCGGTGCGCAGATCAAGAACGGCATCTCCATCAACAAGGGGGAGTTCGGCCGTCTGATCGAGGTAAGGCCCGACATATCCGCCGGTGGCGTGGCCTTTTATGAAGGCGGCAAGGAGACGCCCGCCATTACCGAAGCCCGGCGCTGGATTGATGCCATCGAAAACGACACCGATCCCGTTGTGATGCCCGAGCAGGCCTGCGTCATCTCCGAGATACTGGAAGCTATTTATACTTCCGCCAAGACGGGCGAACCTGTGTATTTCAACAAGTAAGGAGGCCGCGCCATGGAATACGGCGTACAGCTTTACAGCGTGCGGGACAAAGCCCAAACCGACATGCGCGGGGCGCTTTCCGCCGTTGCCGGACAGGGCTACTCCTTTGTGGAGTTCGCGGGGTTCTTTGGCATTGACGCGAAGGAAATCGCCGCCTGGCTGAAAGAATACGGCCTGCGCGTATCGGGCGCACATACAGGACTTTTGGAGCTTTTGGAAAAGACGGATGAAACGATTGCCTATCATCAGCAGATCGGCAACACCTTCATCATCGTACCCTATGCTGAACTGGATTCCCAGCCCAAGCTGGATGCGTTCATTGAAAACATGAACAGGCTTCAAAAAAGACTTTCCAAAGCTGGCATCCGTCTGGGTTACCACCACCATGACCAGGAGTTCAAGCCAAACAAAGATGGCTCTGTTGCCTTTGAACAATTGGTATACCGCACGTCGCTGGACCTTCAAATCGACACCTTCTGGGCGTATGCCGCAGGTGTTGATCCCGTAGCGCTGCTTGATAGGCTCAAAGCGCGGGTGCCGGTCATCCATATCAAGGACGGCTTTGAAAACGGAGAAGGCGTACCCCTGGGACGTGGGACAGCCCCCGTAAAGGCGGTCTTTCAAACGGCGAAGGATTTGGGGCTTAACATGGTGGTAGAAAGCGAAACGCTGACACCGGACGGGCTGACCGAAACGGACATCTGCATCAAATACCTGCGCTCTTTAAAATAGGTGCAGGCTCTGGCAGAGTAAGGAGAGAACGTATGGTCAATATACTCATGCTATCCAAATGGCACGTGCATGCCAAGGATTATGCCAAAACTGTGATGGCGCAGCCGGATGCGACAATCTCCTGTGTGTGGGATGAGGATGCAGTACGCGGCGAAGCCTGGGCTAAGGATCTGGGCGTTGCTTTCGAAGCTGATCTGGACAAGGCGCTTGCGCGTCCCGATGTGGACGCGGTGATCGTGGATACCCCCACTACCGATCACCTGCATGTTATGCTAAAGGCCGCCAAAGCCAAGAAGCATATCTTTACGGAAAAAGCGCTGGCCGTAACCGTGGATGATTGCAGGACCATCGCCCAGGCGGTGGAAGAAAATGGCGTGAAGTTTTGCATCTCTTTCCCGCACTTGACATCACCTCTGGCGCAAATCTGCAGGAAGGCCATTGAGGAAGGCTTGCTGGGGCAGATCCATTTCATGCGCATGCGCAAGGCCCATGACGGGGCGCTGCGAAAGTGGCTGCCGGAGTATTGGTATGATGCTCAAAAAGCCGGCGGCGGCGCGATGATGGACCTGGGCTGCCATCCTATGTATATGGCGTCCTATCTGCTGGGCAAACCTGCGCGCATTGCTTCCATGTTCAACAACACCTGCGCACCGAACGGAGTGGACGACAACGCCGTTTGCGTGGTGGAGTTTGTAAGCAAGGCCATCGCCGTACTGGAGACTTCCTTTGTGGCCCCCCATCATGGCGAGAGCTTTGAACTGCTGGGGTCACAGGGTGCCATCGTGCAAGTGGGCAAGGAGATCAAAATGCGTACAAATAAGATAAAGGATGGCTGGTTCACCCCTGACAGGCTGCCCGATCAACAGCCATCCGCCATCCGCCAGTGGCTGGATGGTATTGAGAAGGGCACGCCCATCGCCTTTGATCTTCAGAAGGCCATCGCTTTGACCGAGCTGTTGGAGAACGCCTATCAATCCGACTGTGAACAGCGGATCATACCAATCATGTAATCAGGCTGCCTGGAGCTGTTGAAACAGTACTAGCTATGGTCAATAAAAATGGTTCTCTTCTCCCTGGCGGACCTGTCCGCCGCAAAGATCACCCGCATGACCTTTATCGCTTCCGTGCCGTCCACCGGGGGCTTTTGATTGCTTAAAATGCTTTCCAAAAAAGCATTGATTACGCCTGTGTTCTTGCGTGTGCCTGAGGTTTGATCCTTTTTGGAAGCCAAATGATCCAACTGATAGCGTAGAACTTCCCCATTCGGTTTTTCATGGATCAGCGAAAAGGCGGGATCATCGTAGATCCTAAGGATGCTTTCCGTGCCATAGATACGGGTGGAGTTGTCCTCCTGGCCGTAGAATGTCCAGCTTACGTGGAGCTGGCCGAGCGTGCCGCTTTTTGTCCGCATCAATAACAGGGCGTTGTCCTCCACCGAAATGGGGGAGCCGTCGGGAAACTCTTTATCAAGGGTGCCGGCAGATGCCGTCACCTCCACAACGGGTTCACCCAGCAGGTAATGGATGATGTCGGCCTTGTGCACGCCCAGATCTGCCAGCGCACCGAAAGCCGCCAGCTTTTTGTCAAAGAACCAGGAGTTGGCAAGCCCGGTCCAGCCTTCCGGCCCTGGATGACCAAAGGTGGTGTGGAAGGAAAGCGGTTTTCCAATGGCACCTTCCAGAATCAGTTCTCTTGCCTTTTGATGAGCCGGCGCAAAGCGCTGGTTGTGGCCGATCATTAAATACTTGCCGTTTCTTTTTGCTGCTGCGCCCATGGCTTCACAATCTTCGATGGTGGTGGCCATGGGCTTTTCTCAAAGAACATGCTTCCCTGCATCCAGCGCCTTGATGGTGATAAATGCATGGTCAATATTGGCTACGCAGACGCTGACGGCGACTACATCGCTATGAAGCAGCGCATCCACACTGTCGCAGGCCTTGCCGCCGTACTGCGCAGCCATTGCTGCGGCCCGCTCAGGGATACCGTCATAAAAAGCTGTCAGTTCGCAATGGGGATTTTCCCGGTACTCCGGAGCATGGCGTACCGTTGTGATTTTGCCGCAGCCAATGATACCGATTTTGAGCATGCGCAGTCCCCCTTACTTTTCTTTAGCTCGAAAATGCGTGCAAAGGATATGGATATGCGTTCGCCATCGGTAGCCGTATTGCCTGTTCAAAACCTAATCCCGTCCGGAAATCAGCTCAAAATCCACCTCGCGGCGCAGCTTGTCGGCGCGGACCGCTTTGATGCGCACATTATCCCCCAGCCTGATGACATGGCCTGAGCGTGAGCCAATCAGCATGCTGCGTTTCTCGTCATACTGATAATAGTCATTCAGCGAGGCGATATGGACCAGCCCTTCCACGGTGTTCGGAAGCGTCACATAAAAGCCCCAGCTCGTTATGCCTGACACGATCCCCTCATATTCTTCGCCGATGTGATGCGACATGTAGAATGCCTTTAACAAATCGTCCGCTTCACGCTCGGCGTGTGTGGCTGCAAACTCCTGATTCGAGCAATGATCTGCCAGCTCCGCCATGCGCCGGGCATGGGGATGGCTACCGCTTTCCTTGCCCGCAATCAGAAGCTTCAGCATACGGTGCACCACAAGATCGGGGTAGCGACGGATGGGTGAGGTGAAATGGCAATAATCCCGGGCCGCCAGCGCGTAGTGCCCCTCCGGCCTGTCGTCATAACAGGCACGCTTCAGGGAGCGGATCATCACGCTGCGGATGATATCGGCATATTTGGAACCGGACGTTTTTGCAAGCAGATCCTGCAATACGCCGGGATGAGGGTCAGGCCCCAGGTGCACATTCACATTCAGGCTCCCGAGGAAAATTTCCAGTGCTTGCAGCTTTTTTGGGTCGGGCTTGTCGTGTACGCGGTAGATCAGCGGCAGATCGGCGGTGCGTGCCAGCTCAGCCACAGTTTCATTGGCGGCAAGCATAAAGTCCTCTATGATCCGCTCCGCCTCACCCCGTTCCCTGGGGTGAACATCCAAAGGCTCATTGCCTTCGCCCAGGGTAAAGGCCGTCTCCGACAGGTCAAAGTCGATGCCGCCACGCCTTACGCGGCTTAACCTCAATTCATGAGACAGCTCAAGCATATTCATCAGTGTGGCGCGGATGGCATTGGGGATGGCGTTTTCCTCCCCTTCAAGCATGCGGTTCACCAAAGTATAGGTCAGCCGGGCTTTGGAATGGATGACGGAAGGGAACAGTTCATGGTCGACGATCCGGCCGCCATGCACCTTCATGAAAAGGCTCATGGCCAGCCTGTCCACTTCCGGCTTTAGGGAACAAAGATGATCGGATAGCGCATGGGGAAGCATGGGCAGTGTAAGGCCGGGCAGATACAGTGAGGTGCCCCTTTTCAGCGCTTCCACATCGATGGGCTGACCAGGGATGACGTAATGTGAAACATCCGCTATGTGCACACCAAGCTGCCATGTGCCATCCGGAAGCCTTTCAAGGGATACGGCGTCGTCAAAGTCCTTGGCATCCTCCCCGTCGATGGTGAAGAGCATAAGATCCCTAAGGTCGCGCCGGTTTGTAAGATCCTCAGGCCGGACGATGCTGGGATATTGGGCCGCTAGCTTTTCTACCTCATCCTCAAATGCTGTGACAAAACCATGATCCTCGGCGATGGCCTTCAGTTGAACGGGGAGATACTCCGCTTCGCCCATGACACGAAGGACCCGGGCGATGAGCGGTTTGTCATGTTCCGGCCAGGCGATTGTTTGAAGCACGGCCATGTCGCCATTTTTGGCTCCGAGAAGATCGCCTTCCACTCGTACCTTGCAGGTGAGGCGGTTGTCATAGGGTTTGGCTGTGGCAGCAGGTTCCCTAGGAACCTGCTTTCCTTTTTTGCGTGCCTTCCCTTTGGCCCGCAGCCTTTCATACGGGTCATCAATGCTGCTTTCATAAATCACAGCGGTAAAGGTTTCGTGTGCGCGCTTGACGATATAGGCAAGGCTGCACCATCTTATCCCGGTATTGTCGTATTCCTCCGGCTTCACCAGTAGGATGTCATTGAAAAGGCATTGCAGCCTTGGGTGCGGTCGAAGCTTCATGCTGTCGCCCGCATCCAGCGGGCGGGCCATGAGCATGCCGTTGCGAAGAACGGTTGTCCTGGCAGCCAAAAGCCCAAGAGACCGGGGAACGGCATACTTGCCTTTTTTTGTGAAGACGGCTTTGCCCTCGCCGATCAGTGCTTGAAGCGTATCAGAGGCTTCGCCGTCGGATATGTTCAGCCTTTGCGTGATTTCATACAGTTCCAGCGCGATACCCTCTGTTTCAAGCAGCGCCAAAATCTCTTCTTTCATATTCCCTACCTGCATCTTTTCTTTCAGTATTGCCTGATTCTCTGTCCATCATGACGGTTATTGCGAAACGTGTCAAGAGCCACGGTTTATGATGACGGACATATTGGAACTTTTTGAAGGCATCCAGGGAAGGAAGCTCTCGAAAACGGTTTTTATCGCCGGTACCGAACAAGCTGCTTTGATTCGGAACGTATCATCTGCTTTCCATTACCATGGCAGACCGTGTTCAGCACTATAGACAAAATGCGGAAAGGATATTGACATAAACATGCTGATTCGTGTATGCTCTACACAAGAGGCAGCGTATGCCTTGCATTCCGTTTGAAAAAATTGTAGGCGCACATTCCGTTTTTTCACTCAGAACAGCAGGCTTTACCCTTGCACACGAAAACGGTTTAGGTCCATCCAAACAAAACGTGATATGATTGAGCAAAATGATAATAGATTCATGACAGGCGGTATGGCGGCATGCATGCGGCAATACCGGAAGGAGCAGGCGTGAAAAGACGGATCATGATCGGAGTTCTGCTGGCGCTGTTGATAGCCGGCCTGTTTATGCCCATTTATTCCGTTTATCCGCACAGGAGCCTTCCACAGGATGTGGCTGCCGCCTTTCCTTCCAAGATTACCGGTTTTGAGCTGATTACGCAGGGGGCGGGCATCTTGCCTGTGGCGCTCATGCCTTCGCTTGAAAACATTGATTTTCGAGGCACCCTGCTTGCTGCCGGTATCCTCCTGTCGCTGCTGGGCGGCCTTGCGGCTCTGTTTGGCCGCCGGTTTATCGGTCATGCGGCTGCCGTATTGGGCTTGGCCGGAATGACCCTTCTGTTCCTGTTCGCGTTTTATGTGATGCAGTTGGATAAAAGTCTTCTTTTTGATGTAATGCTTACCTCCCAATGGTATGTATGGGCGATATTTTTTGTTTCGCTTGTACTGTTTGGCATGGAATTGTGGATGATCAAGGGTTTGAAGCCGCTGTCATTATCAGACAGGGGATTTAGGGTTGTGTCGGCGGTTTTGTGTGTGGCGGCACTGAGCATGCTGGCACTGCCTTTTGCGTCTGTCAATGTACCGGAAGGTACTTTTTCCACACCGCAGGATGATGCGCTGGCATCCCGCAATCTGTTTGGATGGCAATGGCTTGCTGCGCAAGAGCCGCTTCTTCAGCAGATTAAAGTTTCGGAAAACGCTTTTGCCGACCCGGAGGCCGGCGGTGCGTTGTCAAGCCTTGCTGCCTTGAGCGACAGCGGGAGGGACATCAGGAATCTGTTTATGATTCCCACCTATGGGGGAAGTGTCCACACGATGGCTGTGGCGGCCTGTGCGCTTCTTTTGCTGGGCATTGTATTGCAGCTTTCATGTAAGGTGGACCGGTGGATTCCGGCAAGCCTAATCACCCTATCCTCCGTCATGTTTCTTTCAGAGGCGCTTGGTACGTTGATTGTAAATGAACAGTACCAGTTCATGGGTGCAGTGTATCAGATGATGTTTATGGGGATAGGCGGATATACCCCTGTACCGCTTTTCATGAGCGTGTTGGCTGCCTGTGGCGCTGCCAGTGCCATCATGGGCATACGCAGGGCCAACGAACCGTATTTTGTCAATCCGATTCCCCCAAAAAAGCGGATTCTTGCCGTCAGCATTTTTCTTGCCTCCATTTCCTTCATTATGATGTTGATGCCGGTGGTGCAGGTGAACCTGTATACGCCGGGAAAAATACAGAACAATCCCACGGTTTCGCGCCCTATGACAGGCCTGGAGCTGATCACGTTTCAAAAGCCCGATGCGCTGCTTGCACCCGCCAACAACAGGGGAAAGCTACTGTATGGCACCGAGCCCGCGAGCAATGGCCTGACAGAGAGCGACCTTTCGGCTTTGGTAAAGGGGGCCCTGAACAAAATGGGTGCAGTGATGATCGCTGCGCTGCTCATCATGCTTTTAGGGCTGGGTTTGTTGTTCTTTCAAAGGTGTCATAAAAAAACCATCCTGGCTGTGCTTTTGTCGGGCGGAGTCCTGCAGGTGATGGCAGCAGTTTTGGCTGTTGGTGCGCTGCCAAAGAACGTGGGCTTTATGAGTGCGCTGGGTTACCTGTACATTTCCATGGGAACAACAGCCTTTGCGGCGTTTTTCACCGGGTTTATCGATAAGCAGGAATTGCCAAAAAAATACAAGCTGTTTTTGATGATGCTGCCTTTCCTGGTAGCCGTGTTCCTGTTCGCCTACCTTCCGCTGTCCGGCTGGCGGTATGCGTTTTACAACTACAAGTTCGAGCTTTCACCGGACCAACAGGAGTTTGCAGGCTTAAAGTGGTTTGCCGAGCTGATCACGAATGTCGGCCACCGTAACAACATCGCTCGCGTGATGTCCAATACCTTCGCAATGAGCGGACTGTCCATCTTGACAAGCTGGATGCCAATGGTGTTTGCAATCCTTCTCAATGAGGTCAGCCGTACCAGGTTCAAAAAGTTCGTGCAAATATTTACCACGCTGCCAAACTTCATTTCGTGGACGCTGGTGTTCAGCTTTGCGCTGGCGATGTTTGCCATGGATACAGGAATCTACAGCAAGTTTATGCTTTCTACCGGTGCGATCAGCGAGCCGGTTGCCTGGCTTAACAGCAGCGAGCATATCTGGATCAAAATGTGGGCCTGGAGCACCTGGAAGGGCTTGGGCTGGGGCGCGATCATGTATCTTGCCGCCATCGCGGGAATTGATCAGGAGCTTTACGAAGCCGCCCGCGTTGACGGTGCGGGCCGCTTCAAGCAGATGCGCTATATTACCCTGCCGGGTTTATTGCCCACATTCTTTGTGCTGCTGCTGCTGGCCATCTCCAACATTATCAACAACGGTATGGAGCAGTACCTCGTGTTCCAGAACAGCATGAACAAGAACACCATCGAGGTGTTGGACCTATACGTATACAACATTACCATTGCCTCAACCAGCAGTGTCATGTATTCCTTCGGGACAGCCATCGGCGTTCTCAAGACGCTGTTTAGCGTTATGCTGCTGTTTGCTGCCAATTTCGCATCCAAAAAGCTGCGCGGCGAATCGATTGTGTAAGGAGATGCGGATATGAGCGTACAGATTATGGCCAGGCGAAAACGCAACAAGATCAGGCTTAGCAGATGGGATATTACATTTAACATCTTCAATTATACGTTGCTGGTTTTGATAACGGTTGCCTGCATCTTTCCGTTTTATTACCTGTTCGTCAACACCATCTCATCCAATGAGCTGGTGCGCCTTGGCCGCATACAGCTTTACCCGCAGCAGATACACCTGGAAAACTATATACAGGTGTTCAAGCTCAACGGCATTGGCGATGCGCTGCTGGTCAGCGTGGCACGAACGGCTTTGGGAACTGCATGGACAGTTGTCGGCTGCGCGTTTCTGGGCTATCTGGTTACAAAGCGCGAAATGTGGCTGCGCACACTCTGGTACCGGCTTATCATTATCACGATGTATTTCAGTGCCGGCCTGATCCCTTGGTACATGAATCTGAAAATGCTGGGCTTCCTTGATAATTTCTGGGTATATGTGATCCCCGGATTGGTGTCACCGTATTATGTGATCCTCGTCAAAACGTTCATTGAAGGCCTGCCGTCGAGCCTTGAGGAGAGCGCCATGCTCGATGGAGCCGGCTATATCCGGGTGTTTTTAAGTGTTATCGTGCCGCTGATCATGCCCATCCTTGCCACATTGTGCATTTTCAGTGCTGTGGGACAATGGAACAGCTTTACCGATACCATGATGCTCATGCCTGCCGGCAAATACCATACATTGCAATACCTGCTGTACAAATACCAGCATGAGGCGCAGAGCCTTGCCGCGCTGGTGCGTACGACACAGAACACGGGTGCCATCGCCAATCTTGCCATCAAGCAAACCGCACTATCGGTGCAGATGACCGTTGCCATGGTCGTTGTGTTCCCGATTCTGCTGGTGTATCCGTTCTTCCAGCGGTATTTTGTGAAGGGCATACTGATCGGAGCAGTAAAGGGCTGATCTTTTCCCGCAACAGCGGGTGAGATATATTAAAGGAGGTAGGAAACATGAAGAAACTCTTGGCGATGCTTCTTTGCTTCACCATGCTCGCAGCCGTTCTGCCGACCATGGCCGTAGCCGAGGATTACCGCGAACCCATCACACTGACCGTTTACAACGGGCTTGCGAACTACACCGGTGAACAGATCGGATGGTTCGGCAAGGAAATCAAGGACCGCTTCAATGTGACGCTGAACTTCACCCGTGAAATCAGCAATACCGGTGCCTTCAACGCGGCCCTTGCCGCCGGTGAACTGGGTGACATCATCATTCTGGGTGACTTGGACAACGAGTTCCTGAAGGCATTCGATGCTGGCTTGTTGCTCGACTGGAGTGAGCTTGATCTCGCCCCGTATGCCAACATCAACGCCAACATGAAGGATTCCATGGACAAAATCACCAACTACGTCAAGGAAGCCCGCGGCGTGGATGGCGTTTGGGGCTTTGGCCACAACATCGCGCTTCTGCCCGACACCTGGCAGGAAATGCAGGATCCCACTTATGCGCTGCAGATCCGCTTCGACGCTTGGGAAAAGGCCGGCAAGCCTGCTCTGAACAGCCTTGAAGACCTGCCCGCCTTCCTGAAGGCTTTGCAGGATGCGGTTCCTGAGACTGCAGACGGTGAGAAAGTCTACGCGTACGGCGGTTTCCCGGATTGGGAAGATTGCGTCATGAAGTTTACCTGGGACCTGATGACCTATTATGGCTACAAAGAGTTTGACTTCCTGGGCGTGAACTACGCGACCCGCGACGTTGTCAATCCTCTGGAGGAAGGCAGCCTGTACTACCGCGCTCTGAAGGTCAACAATGAGCTCTATCGTTTGGGCTTGTTTGACCCCGAGTCTGTAAGCCAGAACTTTGACGCCTACTCCCAGAAGCTGGCCGGCGGCCGCTACCTCATGTGCATGTGGGGCTGGATCATAGGCATGTTCAACGGTGCTGAGAAGGCGGCTGAGAACGTCGGCTATACCACCTTCCTGATCGGCGACGGCGCACCCGCGATGGATACCCTGTCCACCCAGGGCGGCAACTGGCCCTGGCTGCTGGGCGCTAACAGCAAATATCCCGAGCGCGCTTTGGAAGTCATTGACTGGCTGTGCAGCGAAGAAGGCATCATCGTTGGCCAGTACGGTCCCAAGGGCCTCACCTGGGATTACAACGCCGAAGGCATCCCGGAGATGACCGAATTCGGCTGGAAGTGCCAGGAGTTCAAAAAGGAAACCGAAATGCCTGCCGAGTTCGGCGGCGGCACCTTTGAGGACGGCGAGAACAAGTTCAACAACGCCACCCTCGTGCTCGAACAGTACATCCCCGGCAAAACGTACAGCTTCTCCTACAAGGGCTGGCCGTGCTATGCCGACCGTTACGCCACCAACCTGAGCAAGGCCTGGTCGACTGAATACGCAGGCGGCGCAAAGAATGGCGCTGACCTCTACAAACAGACCGGCAAGGTCTCCATCGTGCCTGCCGCAGCCAACAGCTTTATCAAGGCGGAAGCCAGCGAAGCCTCCAAGAGCGCTCGTGGCTTGTTTGCGCCGGTGATGAAGCAGTACAGCTGGAAGTGCGTCTACGCTGAAAGTGAGGAACAGTTCGAGGCCCTTTGGAAGGAAATGGTCGACACCTGCAAGAGCTATGGCTATGACGACGTCGTTGCAGAGAAGATGGTTGATATCCAGCGCTGCTTCGACTACATGGACGAAGTAGCCGGAAAGTAATCAAACGTATTCTGTAAAAGGGAGACGAAGGCTTTTGCCTTCGTCTCCTTTGGTTTTGCATGAGAGCCTATGTTTTAAGGCTTGGGATGCTTTGAAAATCAAGCAGTATCAAGGATAAACAGGCATAAATTATAGGATTGCTAAAAAATGCCTGTTTGATTGCGATATATAGGATAAAACAGAATCGACGGGAGGGGAATGGCGTGATCCATGAGATCAAGGTGAACCCGCAGGACATGAGCAAGGTAAGGAATGTACAGGCAAAGGAGAAGCCGGCATCGCTGTCACCGGAGGCGGAACAGCCGAGGCAAAGTATTGACATGGTGGAGATTGGCATCAGCCACAGCCCATCCGTTTTGTATACCAGGCCAAGAGGCAAAGGGGCAAAGGCATCCGAAATCGATGCATTGATGGTGCATGCGGACAAGACCCTTGCCGGCCTTCGGGAACTGGTGCGGCAGATGCTGCTCAAGCAAAGGGAAGCGGCGGGCAGAGCGGATGGCAAACGCCGCCCGGCCAGTGAAGTGCTTCCAGCGGTAGAAGAAGCAAACCTTTCTCTTTCGGAAGACGGGGAGTTTGGTGTACAAGCTGTCAGCGACAGGATTGTGAATTTCGCCATTGCCGTTTCAGGCAACGATCCCACAAAGCTTTCCGTGTTGAAGGATGCCATTGACAAGGGCTTTGCGGCGGCGGAGAAGGCCTTCGGCGGGAAGCTGCCGGATATCTGCTACGAAACGCACACGGAGATCATGCGGAAGCTGGATGCGTGGAGTCAGGGCGGGGTAGTGGCGTGACTTTGGGTCCGGTGCCTTTTATATCTTTGTAATCACGTGAACCGCAATCGCCGCGATCAGCAGTACGCCCATGGCCCTATGCACCAATAGCAGCGGCCCACGCTTGCCCTTTAGCTTAAACTGCATAAAAGCGCCGATAAACCCATTGATCGCCAGCAGGGCAGCGGCGATCAGTCCGGTTGTGGATACCCATGCAAACATGATTTGCAGAATCAAGTGTGTTATCATGGTAACTGTCGCACCCAGGCCAAACCAGCGGTGCTTTTGGACTACAAATTTCATCACTTTGAGGTAGGCGGCCTTTAACTTTGATGTTTTGGGGAGCTTGCTTACAAAGCGTTTGTTGACCCATTTCAAAATGTAGTTGAGCAGTGCAAGCCCCAAGAATATGGTGGTGAGGATGCCTAAAAATCCACCCAATCTGAACATTGGTATCAGCCTCCCTTTCGGAGTGGTTTGGAGGGTATATCGAGTAGATACCAAGGTTTTGGAGGAGTGAATCAAAGAGAGGCAGAGTGGTCTAACCTGCACGAGGAAAGGAACCCCCCGCCGTGTCGTCCTGAGCATAGCGAAGGATCTTTTGGGCCTGAGACGGCGTGTCATCCTGAGCGTAGCGAAGGATCTTTAGGGCCTGTGACGGCATGTCATCCTGAGCGCAGCGAAGGATCTTTTTGACAAGTTCAGGTCAAAGATTCTTCGTCGCGATGCTCCTCAGAATGACACGGATACTTTTTGTTGTCTCATGTTTTGTATTACGACGGCTGCTATAAGGCGTTGCCTCGGCCAGTTGCTAGCAACTGGCCTGTGACATGGGAATGTTCTCTTTCAGCGTGAAAGAGAACCAGAAAGCGCTGGGGGGTTAGGCGATTCCCCCCAGACCCCCACAAACGCCCTAAAATTAGTAGCACCCTTCGGGTGCGAAAATCATTCATCTTTGATGAAATCCTTGTCGCTTGTTCTCAATGATTTATGTTCTATCCCCAGAAGACATGTTGGTAGAATGTGTCGATTACTTATGAGGATTTATATCGAATGTTGTCGGAGGTATTTTAATGAAAAAATTTCGCAACTTTATGACTTACACATTCAAAAATAGTGGAAGATTGCTATTGCTAATAATGATTCCGATCATTGGATTTTGCCTCTCCTGTTTCATTGCAAAATATCGGTTTTTATTAGTTAATGATCCATCCACCATTCTTTTAGCAGCAGTTGAATCAATTTCGACAGTTTTTATTGTTGTCGTAGCCTGGAGACAGGGAAGAATAAGTAATCAACTGATGCATATTGAATTGCGACGAGACCGGGTTGAGACTGAGCCACGTGTTATTTGTGTGAAGGGTGATGGGGCAACATATCATTACGACTCACTAAAACCACAGTCTTTTTTGCATGCGCAACCTATTGATTTCGGAAGAGATCCGGGCAGTACTATTACATACGGGCTAAAGTTAACTTTTCTGAATGCCACGAATAATACAGTTGTATTGCGATATGATGGTTCCACACTACATAGTGAAATGATGACTAATTGTGACAATATTATGAAAGAATATCTTCCAAAAGAGATCCCAACAAGTATTGTGCTCAAACCATTGGAGGAGATTCAATATATCTTTTTGGGTGATCCTTCCACTTTTATAGGCATGAGATACAAGTATTTTCTTGTGCAATTTGAACTTCAAAACTACATCGGTGATACGTATATCGAAGGAATACTCATTCATGTCGATTGGATAAACCCCAAACAACAAGAAGGTATAGACGACACCTATAAAATGACTATAATGAAACATTCAATTTCGTTAGTCACTTTTCAATAATGCAACACCAATTAATGAGTATAACAATTTGTGTTATCCACCCATGCACACAATATAAGGTTGTAAATAATTAAATAAACGGATGGTACAAAGCTTGAAAAGACACAATACTTTATATGTTCTCCGTTTGGTCCATATAAAAAAACATGCTTCTTGATGCAAGTCAATCATCAAAAAGCATGTTCCCTTTCATAATATCAACAAAGGGATTCCGAAGGGATGTATCCCTTAGGCAGGGGTGCCGGGGGCAGCGCCCCCGGCTTTGCAGCACCCCCGGCTCTCGTGCCCCCGGCGCTTTCCTTAGCCCCCGGCCACCATCCCCAGCAGCTTCTGGCTTCTTGCGAGGAACGCCGACACTTCTTCCGGCTCCAGGGGCCTGGCGGCCATGCGGGCCAGGTCGTACATCTGCTGGCAAAGGAGGGTGGTGGTTTCGCTTAATTCGCGGGCGGACAGGGCCTGGACGGTGGGATTCAGGCGGTTGAGGACCAAGGTGAACTTTTCGGGCATTTTGAAATCCTGGCCGTACATGCGGCTCATTTCCTT
>JAEZLW010000201.1 GCA_023415145.1 Bacillota bacterium
GTTCAGGGAAACGTAGCTGTTGAGGGGGATGTGCTTTTGCCTGGTGGCCGTCTTGATGGCGGTGATGATCTGACGGGTGATGCACAGCTCCGCAAAGGCGCGGAAGGAGCTCAGTTTGTCGGGCTTGAAGTCACGGATGGCCTTGTACAGGCCGATCATACCTTCCTGCACGATGTCCTCATGGTCAGCGCCGATGAGGAAATAGCTGCGCGCCTTGCTCCTGACAAAATTTTTGTACTTGTTCAGCAGGTACTCCAGGGCGGTGCCATCGGCCTCCTGTGCCATTGTCACGATTTCCTCGTCGGAAAGGGCGGCAAAGAGGCTTTCCTTCCCGGTGCTTAAGGCTTCGCCTTCGTCCCTTTGCATGCTGCGGTTTTGTTCCGTCATCCCATTCCCTGTCCTTTGCAAAGCATTGTTATCTGTTGTTTCTAGCCGCCATGACCGCATACATTAAGATTCCCGCCGCAACCGAAGCGTTCAGGGAGCCGATTTGCCCTTTTAATGGCAGCGACACGGTTCTGTCGCAATGCTCCAGCACCAGCCGGCTGATGCCCTCGCCCTCCGAACCTACAACCAGCGCCACCGGCCCCTTCAAATCGGCCTTTTGATAATCCTCCCCGTCGGTGGTGGCAGCGGTGATCCACAGCCCGGCCTTTTGCAAATCCTGCAAAGTGCGGGTGAGATTCCCGACCCTGGCCACCTTTACATGCTCCACCGCCCCGGCGGATGATTTCACAGCCGCTGGGGTCAGCCCCACGGAGCGGCGTTCCGGAACGATAATGCCGTGGGCTCCGGCGCACTCCGCCGTACGGATGATGGCACCCAGGTTGTGGGGATCGGTGATTCCGTCGAGCAAGATCAGGAAAGGCTCTTCGCCTTTTTCCTTCGCCTCGGCCAGCATGTCCTCCACCTGGGCGTACTGGTAGGCGGAAGCAAAAGCCAGCATCCCCTGATGGTTGCGTGTGATTTCATCCAGCCTCGATCTGTCCACTTCCTGCACGGGGATACGCGCTTCGCGGGCCATGGCGACGATTTCCCTGGCGGAACCGCTCAAATCACCCTTGGCCACCAGCAGCTTTTCAATATCCCGCCCGCTTTTGATGGCCTCGCGGATGGGGTTGCGGCCGGAGAGCAGGTTCTCATTGGGATCAATGGCTTCCTCTGCCGCAGGCCTGGGTGCCGGAGGCCGGGTTGCCGGCTTGTATTCGTGGCGCTTGTAGGCCGGTTCCGTGTTTTGCACTTCCCTGCCGGGAGCCGGACGGCCATAGATACGCTTTTCACCTTCCGGCCTAACCGGACGGGCCCGGAAAGCAGGCTTGTCCCCGGCGGGGTGGTAGTCGCTTCTTGGCGCGGGGCGGCCGTACGGCTTCTTCTCTCCTTGCGTGCCATCCGGACGGGCACGGTATACAGGCCTGTCTACCGTAGAACGGAAATCGCTTCTGGGGGCTGGATGACCATAGACGCGCTTTTCCCCTTCCCCCACATCCAAGCGGGCACGGTATGCGGGCTTCTCCCCGGCGGGACGGTAATCGCTCCTTGGCGCGGGGCGGCCGTACGGCTTCTTCTCCCCTTGCTGGCCGTCAGGCCTTGCGCGGTAAGCAGGCTTTTCCCCGGAAGGCGGTGCGCCTTCGGCTCTTTTGCCTGTGCGGGCGGCGGCGGGCTTGCCTGTGCGCTGTACATAGGCGCCTTTGGCCGGCGTCTTGTAATGGGCTCCCTCATCATCCCAGGAACCCTGGGCGGCGTGGTCCTTTTTCTTGTCCTTTGTATAGTCCTTGTAAAAAGCCATGGGTTATCCTCCTTGTTTTTAAACCACGCGCCGCTATTCTCGTATGGAATGCAAAAGCTCTTCACGGTCACGGCGGATTTGCGACATTTTGCCGCAGGTCTTTTCCCCTTCGGGGCATGCCCCCCGCAAGCAGCCGGGCCCCGCTTTCTCAAACAGCAAAGGCGCAGCCTCCATGCATAGGCGGTGCATTTGCGCTGCCATGGCTCTTATTTCCCACTGGGCGCGGTTGCACATACGCAGCGCAAAAAAGTGATGCAGCTCCCGAACGTTCATGGTCATGATCAGCCTGGTTTCACATGCCCCCGGCAGCACGAATCTTGCATCCTCATTGCTTTGCTCGCCAGCACCCAGCTTTTCCTGCCAGACATCATACCACGCCTGTATTTGATCCATTTGCCGGGCAAACTCTTTTACGGACTCCCCGCCCAACGCTTGAATCCTTGGAGGGACGATGTAGGAAAAACCGCCTGCATAAGATACATACCGCTGGCTTTGCACGCTGAAACTAGCGATGCGGTGGCGGGTTAATTGCGCCAGGCAAATGCGGCTGATCCCTTCCACCGCGAAGGTGAAAGCGGCGTGCTCCATCACCGAATCGTGACCCATGTCCATCAGCCGCTGGATAAACGCAGTTTGATCCTTTTCTTCGATGCGCTTTTTCAGTGTGTCCACATCAGCCCGGGAATAGCACAGCCGCGCCCCCAAGGCAACAAGTTCCTGCATGTCGGCGGTGTGGCGTAAAAGCGCCACCTTCAAATGGCTTTGAGCCATGTGCTTCCTCCTTCAAAGGCTTCTTTAGGAAACGGCTTCCTCCTGAGCCAGGCGGTACAGTTCCTGCAGCCTGTCATGGCGCCCGGTCAGATACAGGTAGCCCACCAGCGTTTCCAGACCAGTGGCCTGGCTGTAAGATGCCGGGTCCTGGTTCCTGGGTGCACCGTGGCGGGGATGGGCGTTGCGGCCCCTGCGTACCATGTCCGCTTCTTCACAGGTAAGCTTATCGTATAAGCGGGTAAGCGCCTGGGCCTGTGCCTTGGCGTTCACCCGGGCGATGGCAGCGCAGTGCATGTGATGAAGATTCTTCCCTGTGTGAAGAAGACCGGTGCGCACCATCAAATCCCAAACGGTGTCGCCAATATATGCCAACTGCAGCGGGCTGAACAACATCGCCTCCCGCTCATGGCCTTTTTCAGCCACATCCAACAACTTCTTCACCTCCTGCGCATAGCCGGCTTCATTATAGCAGATACACAACACAAGCACAACGGCAAGACTTTGGAATTGCGCGGCGCGTTTTTGTACGGCAGGCCTTGACAATCCATCTTTGCGGTGCTACAATTAGACCATCCGGTTTAGACCGGACGGTTTAAAATTGGAAAGGGGGCAGTCCTATGGCATGGTGGACTTGGGTTCTGATCGGTATAGGTGTTGTGGTGCTGGGAGCACTAAAGGTTACCGTGCTCAAGAATATGGCGAAGCGCAAGGCGGAAAAGAAGAAGTTTGCAGATGAGGACTGAGGTTACTCGATGAACAGGAAGCCCGATTACAATGGCATTCTGGGGGAAAACAATCCGCTCAAGCGCTTCCCGCAGCTATACGATGCAGCGGTGGACGAATTTTCTCAAAAAAGCTTTGCGGAAGCTTCCCTGAACGACCTGCTGCGCAAAGCGCAAATGAGCAAGGGAAGCCTGTACCATCACTTTGGGGACAAATTCGGTTTGTACCTGGCTGTAATGGACATTTTGGCCCAGAAAAAAATCGAATTTTTCACACCCCTGATGGTAAAGGGACTGAATACGTCAGACTTCTTTGAAACCATCAAGGCACTATCCCGCGAAACAATGGCCTTCATGTTTCAGGATGAAAGGCTGTACCACCTGTCCAACCGCTTGCTGGGGGAAGGCCCCGACTGGATCAGCAAGCTGCTGCCCTATTTCCATTACGACTTTGGGCAGGGCTTTGGCAGCCTTGTCGGGGCTGCCATCCAGTCCGGGCAAATTGACAGCCGTTTCTCCAATGAGTTTGTCAAAAAGATACTGGACTTGCTGTTTACCAATTTGCATAAACTGACTGATTCCCGTAATCCCGAGGACATGTTCCATCACCTGGAGCTGGTACTGGACATGATGCGCTGTGGCCTTACGGGGCAAAAGGAGCAAAAAGCATGACAAGCGCTTTCACCATCGATTCACTGAAGTACCGTTACCCCAAAGCCAAACAGGAAGCGATCAAAAGCATGAGCTTTACCGTGGAGGAAGGCGAAATCTTCGGCTTGCTGGGCCCGTCGGGGGCAGGCAAATCCACCACGCAAAAGCTGCTCATCAAGCTGTTGGAAGATTACAAGGGGAAAATCGCCTATTTCGGGAAGGACCTGAAAAGTCTTGGCAAATCGTTCTATGAAGAAATAGGCGTCGGGTTTGAAATGCCGGTGCATTTCTCCAAAATGACCGCCATGGAAAACCTGCGCTTCTTTTCGGGCTTTTACAAAAAAAGTACCGATGTAAAGGAATTGATGGAGCGGGTAGGCCTCTGGGAGGCTCGGGACGTCCGTGTCGGCGAATTTTCCAAGGGCATGAAGGTGCGACTGAACTTTGTGCGCGCCATGCTCAACAGCCCCCGGGTACTGTTCCTGGACGAGGTGACCAACGGCCTGGACCCGCGCAACGCCCACATTCTCAAAGAAATCATACTGGAATTTAAAAAGCGGGGCGGCACCGTATTTTTGACAACCCATCTGATGAATGATGTGGAGCAGCTTTGCGACCGGGTGGCCTTTTGCGTAAACGGCGAGCTGAAGGAGCTGTCTACCCCCAGGGATTTGAAGCTCAAGTACGGCAGCCGCGAGCTGAAGGTAGAGTACAAGGAAAACGGCGTAACCCAAAGCGTTGTCTTCCCCATGGACGAAATCGGCGGCAATGAAGATTTCCTGACCATACTTAAGAACAAGGAAATCGAAACGATCCACAGCGGAGAGACGTCCATGGAGGACATCTTCATCCGCGTGACAGGAGTCAAGGTCCAATGAAAACAATCAAGAAACTATTCCTGGGCGAGATGCGGCGGATGCTGAGTTACAAAATTCTCCCCGTCAGCCTTGTTACCTCGATCCTTTGGATTGTTGCTTTCCTTCTTCTGACGAAAATGGAGGCACAATCCATTGCACCCATGCTGTTGTTTACAGATGTGGTGATGATGACTGTTATGCTGGTGGGTGCTTCCCACCACCTGGAGCGGCAGGAGGGCACAGTGAAGTCCATGCTTGTCATGCCCGTTTCCATCGGACAGATCGTGATATCCAAAGTAATGGCATCCCTCGTGCTTAGCCTTGAATCGGCAATCGTCACATGCGGAGCGCTGTATTTCATCCATGGCGTGACACTAAACTACGGCCTGCTGCTGCTGGCCGTGATCGTATCAGGCACGGCCCACGCGGTGCTGGGCTATTCCCTTTCCCTGCTAAGCCGTGACTTTTCCTCGATGCTCGGCATCCTTTCCCTGTACATCGTGGTCTTTGCGCTGCCCAGCATCCTGATCATTCTGAATGTCATCCCGGCAAGCTACGATTGGCTGCTTTTGATCTCGCCCTCCCATGCCGCCCAGAAGCAGCTTTCCGCCGCCTTCGCAGCGGACAGGGATATGCCAAAGCTGCTGGTGTCCTTTGGATACCTGATCGCATTGTCCGCCGTACTTGTGGTTGGGCATGTAAATCCCGGTTTCAAGCGTCATGCGGTAAAGGGGTGAAATCATGCGCAAGTATCTGTTTTTATTAAGGTATGAATCAAGGACCATATTGCGGGATCCCATCAATTTGTTCATGAGCATCTTCCCGCTGCTTTTGCTGTTTCTGTCGGCCTTCATTTTCCCGCGGACGTTGCGTTCTGCCGGATTGCTGGAAAGTGCCGCCCTGCAAACGGCGCTGCCGATGGCCATTATCATCCTTCTCACAGTAGGCGGCTTCTTTGTGGGTGCCATGGCTACCTTCCTTCTTTTGGACCACAAGGATGAACATACGCTGCATACCATTGCCGCCACACCCATGGGGCTCTCCGGCTATTTAAAGTTCAAGCTCGCCTACATCTACCTGCTGACGGTGTTATCCTGCCTGATCGTGCTGCTTGGCACCAAATGGCTGGCGGGCGACGCCTACAGAATCGGCGGCATTCCGTTGTTTGACAAGATTGGATTGTGGCACGTCATCACCTTTTCCCTGTCCTCATCGCTGTTTGCCCCTGCCTTGTCGCTGACCCAGGCCGCCTTTGCCAAGAACAAGGTAGAGGGGTTTGCCTGGATCAAGGGCGCGGGAATTGTGGCGCTGGTGCCGGTTCTTCTCCTGATGCCCGCTTTTTCGGGCGGCCTGCAATACGCGCTGGGGGTATTCCCCAACTTCTGGGCAGCCAAGGGGCTGTTGCAGGTGCTGTACCCGCTTCAATCCCCCGCCAACTTGCACTATAATCTGTATATGGTCATCGGCACGGCATACAACCTGCTGATCCTGTACGCCTCGTTCCGATTCTTTCTCAAGAAACAGCAATACTAACGTATTTCGCAAAAATGATGTTGTCATTTTTGCGAGTTGCACTTTTTGCCTGTTCACTACGTTCTCGGTCGGCAAAAAGTGTAAGGAAAGCTTGCTACGCAAGCTCCCGCGCGCGTAGGCTATGCCGGGCGACACGATTACAATTGAAGGGGCTCTCCCCCTTCAATACATCCCCTAAAAATTGCTAAAATAATAATCGAAACCGCCCTGCCAGCATCATCACATGGCAGGTCGGCTTCCATTTATCCTTTAGAATCTTCGGTTGATAATGGACATGATCAACTCACCATTGTTGAAGACCTTTGCCAGCATGCTTTGTTCCACCAGTTCGCTGAATTGCTCGAATGGCACCACCGTCATCAAAAGAGGCACCAGCGCAAATAACGCGTAGCAGAATACCACACCGCGCAGCGCGCCGAATATGCCTCCGGCCAGCCAGTCAAGCTGCTTGAGCAACGGAAAATGAAACACGCACCTGAGCATGTTGATGAGAATGGACAACACCACATACAGCACCAGGAAGCAAAGGAAAAAGCTCAGGATGTTGATCGACACGGCCACAATGGTGTGATTCACATATTCGGCCACCGTATTGATGCCCGCTCCGGCAAAGACCTTGTTCTCCAGGTTATACTGCAAAATGGTATTGATCGGCACGGGGAGCTGAATGTTTTGCATGATGGTGCTGATGGCACCTTGGGTCAGTGTTCCCACCTGGGTTAAGGACATTTCCAGATCACCCAGCCTGGAGGTGGCATCCGTATAATGGATCAGAGACCTTGCCAGATCCTGATTGTTTTGAATCATGTTGGCAATCTGCGGATAAATCAAAAAAGACCCTATCAGCGCCACAATCACTGCGCCCATGCCAAGCACCGACTGTATGAAGCCGCGGTAAAAGCCCCACAGGATGCTCAGGGCGATGATTGCCAGTATGGCATAATCCACGATGTTCACAGGAAATCCTCCTTCCGCCTCTCCCAAGCCTTATGGCATGGTAACAGCGTATACCGTATCCCCGCAGGCAATGATGGCCTTGCCCCCGGTCGTCATCCCTAGAAAATCTGTAGGGATTTCCATGTTTTTCGGCCGGTTCAGCGCGGAAAACCGCTGGGCACCCATGTCGGTGCGGTAGATATAATCCGAGGAAAAAGCATACATGGTCTTCTTAAAAATGGCCGCTCCAACGCAGGCCGACGGCAGGGTGTAACGCCTGTCTGTGGTTCCGCTCAAAAGCCTGATCTCCCTGATGGCATATTGGTTGCTGGTCTGGCTGGAAGGCGCCAGGAGTATCATGGTCTCTCCCTTATCCGGCATTTCGCTGGCGATCAGCTCCCAACCGTATACCAGGATGGCCGCCGACGTATCCTCCGCGCCTCGATAGTTGAATGTGCGAAGCTGTCTTGTGCTCATCACGCGAAGCTTCTGCGCATCATACAACACTTTGTAGGTATATGCTTCCCCCAGGGAAATCACCCCGGTGTTCATTTGCCCCACTTCAAAGGTATTGAGCACCGTATTGGCCACCGTGCCGAACACGTCCAGCGCCAGCGTCCAAATGTACTGCCCGTCCTCGCCATAGAACCCCACGTCCAGCATCATGAGGCCGGAGAAGGCCTCTGCCTCCTCATCCACCGGCGCACCGTTTAAGTCGCGGATCATCAGCCTGGGCTTTGTATCTTCCCCAACAATGGCAGCGGCGAACTTCTTGCCGATACGGGCAAACTGTACCTGCTGCCCCAGGTTGTCATTATAGCTGGGCCTTCCATTTTGATCCAGAATATAAATCTGGCTTCCGCTCCATGCCACCACGGCGTTATCGCTGGCAGAGAAGCTGGCACCGGCGCCTATCGTATATGACCAGCGTGGCGTGCCTGACACATTAATGCAGTGGATGGACACGCCATCATAGTACAGCACATAATCCCCGAAGGGCGTTACATTTTGCCCCGCCAAGCAGGGAAGGCGGACGGCGGTTGCTTCGGCGGGCTGACTTATGCGGCTGATAGCGCCAATGATAACAACGGCAAAAACAACTGCCAAAAGCAGTATGACCAGAATCGCCCACCGTCTTCTTCTGGTGTTATCCGGCTGCCGTCTTTGCATCATAGAGAATAGGTTAGCTCCTTTTTAAGAAGCGGTGCATCTTCTGTAATGCAACGATGCATCCCGCTGTTTTCATGCTGCGCGTAATCGCAAAAATGACTTTATCCTTTTTGCGATGTTGCACTTTTCGCTTACAGCCTAACGCATTATCCTTCACTTCGCTCGGATAATACGGCTGCGGCCAGCGAAAAGTGTAAGGTATGCTTGCTACGCAAGCGCCCCGCGCGCCCAGCAAAGCCGGGCGACACGATTACAATTGAAGGGGTTCCACCCCTTCAATGCATCCCCGGATATTTGTCCCCACTATGTCTTCATCTCAGAGAAAATAATTCCCTCATTTTCTCCAGTATCTTGGGCGGTTACTTTTTCATTATAATGAACAATCAAAAAAGACGCAACGCATTTTTAAGACCGAAGCCGCATGTCGTAATCATCACCGTATTTCCAAAGCACCACCAATGACCAGGGGAACCCACGAAGATGGATTCCCCCGGTGATGTTCATTCCCCGGCCAGCTTCACAATCGCGCGGGTAAAGATTTTTACATTGGCCATCAAGCCATCCACCGTCATGTATTCCCCGGCCTGATGTGCCAGTTCTTCATCCTCCGGGAAGAGGGA
This sequence comes from Bacillota bacterium, assembly GCA_023415145.1. Taxonomy (GTDB): domain Bacteria; phylum Bacillota; class Clostridia; order Christensenellales; family Aristaeellaceae; genus JAEWAH01. Next base: position 9,047 of record JAEZLW010000201.1, read on the forward strand.
GCCAAAGGCAACGCCCTCTTTCAGGCAGCGGGCATAGGTGCCGCCGCCGATGGCGATGGCCTGCTTGGGACGCCCGGTGACTTCATGGTAGGCGTCCAGCAGAGACTGCACCAGAACACTGCTTTCCGGCACATGATGGGGCTGCTTGAAAGCGGATTCCGACACGGTGAGGCCTGCCGAAGCCACAGCAGCGGAAATGGCCTTCAAAATCGCCTCGGGGCTTGCCATCACCGGGTAGCGGATGTCAATGGTAGCCTCCACATTTTGCTCATCCGCCTTCAGGATGCCGATGTTCAGCGTCAGCGCGCCGGAAAGCTTGTCGCTGACTGCAATGTTCAATGACGTACCGTCATATTCCAGGCCGATCACCTTTGAAAGCCGGAGAAGCGGCCCCTGCACGCCCAGATATTCCAGCGTCTTCAGCAGCCGGCCGATGGCGTTTTTCGCCATTTCCGGCATGGCGGCATGGCCGGCCACGCCCTGGGCCGCAATCTTCACCTGGCCACCCGGCAAACATTCCGCGGTCACGGGGTACCCGGCCGCCTTGGAAAAATCATCCACCTTGCGCACCGTATCCGCATCCCCTGCAATATACGCCTCGGCCAGGCCGGGAATCACATTGGGCCGATGACCGGCCTCAATGCGCAAAACCTTCAACCCATCGCTTACTGCTGGTCCGGTAAGCTTTAAATGATACAGGCCCTTTTCCGTATTGATCACGGGGAAGCAGGCGTCAGGGCTGAAGCCGACGCTTGGCATATTGGCATGGGCCTGATAATACTTCATATCCTCCATCCCGGATTCCTCGTCGCAACCCAGAATCAGCCGCACCCGCTTTTTAAGCGGAATACCGGCCATCTGCACTGCCTTCATGGCATACAGCGCGGCCACTGCCGGACCCTTGTCGTCGTTGGTGCCGCGGCCATAAATGCGCCCGTCAATGATTTCTCCGCCAAAGGGATCCGTCTTCCAGCCATCTCCGGCAGGCACGATGTCCAAATGCGCCAGGATGCCCAGCACGTCTTCCCCATGGCCCATTTGCGCGTCACCGGCATATCCGTCTATGTCCCGCACCTCAAAGCCCAGGTCCTTGCAGTCCGAAAGCGCCACGTCCAGCATCTGCCGCAAAGACTGACCAAAGGGAGCCTTAGGCGCCGGTTCCCCCTTGACACTATTGATTCGCACCCATTTTTGCAGCGTTTGAATGAGGGACTCCTGAAGCGATTCAATGATTTGGTCCAGTTTCGCATAATCCATGTTCATGCTTCCTCCAATGCTTTTTTCAAACGGGTAACCGCTTCTGCAATATTTCTATGGGGGCAGCCGAAGTTCAGGCGCATAAAGCCTTCCCCGGCATGTCTTCCAAAAAACGTGCCGTCTGTCAGCATAAGCCCAAAGCGCTGGGTGCGCTCCATGATCTCCTTATTGGTAAAACCATATGAACGCATGTCCAGCCAGGCCAGATACGTGCCCTCTACCGGGGACATCCTCACCTTGGGAAGATGCTTTGCAAGCAAATCGGCAAGAAGCTTTCTGCCCGCGTCCAGGTAGGCAATCAGCCCATTCAGCCAAGCGTCCCCAGTATCATAGGCAGCCCTGGTGGCCTCCAGTGCGAAGATGTTGCCGCTTTTGATGCCGCAGGCATACATCGTCTTTTCTATTTTCTCCCGCATTTCCTTATGCCTTGTAAACAATACCGCCTGCTGCAATCCCGCCAGGTTGAACGTTTTGCTGGCCGCCGCCAGCGTTACCACTTTGGCATTGGAATTGCTCCCCGTCAAAGACAAAGCGGGTACAAATTTGCTTGGCGCAAAATAGAAGTCGGCGTGTATCTCATCGCACACAAGGGGCGTATGGTACTTGTGCAATACCGCAAACAACGCCTGCAGCTCCTCTTTTGACCAAACCCTGGAAACCGGGTTGTGAGGGCTGCATAACAGCATCATTTTCGCCCCCGCCTGCAACTGTTCCTCCAACTGTGAAAGGTTCATGTGCCAATGGCCTTGTTCATCCTGCACCAGGGGATTTTCCACAACGGTGCGGCCATTTGAAGTGATGGAAGAAAAGAAAGGGCCATATACCGGCGGCTGGATGATCACACCGTCCCCCGGTTGGGTGAAGGTCTGAATGCAGGCCTTCAGCCCTGTCACAACGCAAGGCAGCATCAGCAGCTGATCCTCTTCAAGGGATACATCGTGGCGGCGCTTCCAGAAGTCAAGTGCTGCCTGGGCATCGTCCTGCGCGTCCCCCGTGTAGCCAAAGGTACCATGGGAGGCCCGGCTCAATATCGCCTGCTGCACCGTTGGCGGGCTTTCAAAATCCATATCCGCTACCCACATGGGCAAAAAGTCCGCCGTAACGCCCTCGTTCAGGGCGATATCCCATTTTTCGCTTCGAGTGCCGATCCTATTGATGCCCCGGTCAAAAAAGTCAAACGAGAAATCCAAATTGACGCCTCCTCTGTCCCAATTAAATATCCGCCCTGATCACAAAGAAACCGCCGCCCCGCTCGACCACCTGTACCTTTGGGAAGATGGTACCCAAAAAGGTCATGGCGGAAGGCGCTCCCTGCTGCTTTCGGATGACAAGATATAATGAACCGCCGGGAAGAAGATGCCCGGCACTTTTTTGGAACAGGTCGTAAATCACCTGCTTGCCCGCCCGGATGGGGGGATTGGTCAGGATATAAGAGAACTTCTCCTCCCCAAGCACCGAAAAACCATCGCTTTGCTCAACCTTCACCGAAACACTGTTTCTTTGCGCGTTTTTCCGGCTCAGTTCCACCGCCCGGTTGTTGATGTCCACCATCGTCACCCGGATGTTAGGATACGCCTTGGCTGCGGATATCCCCACCGCGCCCCAGCCGCAGCCCAAATCCAGCACAGAACCCGAAAGATCAGGAAGCGCCTGCAGCAATAGCGCCGTTCCCTTATCCAGTCCATCCCTTGAAAAGACACCGGCATCCGTTTCAAAGGTCAGGGTATGACCCTTAAAAACCGTTTGGCACACGTTCGGCCGGTGAGCGCTTTCGGGCGTTTCGGAAAAATAATGGTCAGGCATTTATCATTCCTCCCCATAGGCATCGCGGCGAAGGGCGGCGATCTCAGCGTCGCTCAGCTCCCTGAATCCGCCTTCCGGCAAACGTTCATCAAGGCGCAGGCTGCCGAAGGATACTCTTTGAAGATCCGTTACCGTAAGCCCTCTGGCCAAAAACATACGCTTGACCTGATGGAACTTGCCTTCCCTCAGCGTAACCCTGGCCCTGGATTCCTGCGAGTCCGTTTCCAGTATTTCCAGTCTGGCCGGCTGGGCTGTAAAATCGGAAAGGACAAGGCCGTTTTGAAAAGCAAGAACATCCTCTCTGCGAAGCGGACCATTCACCCGAACCAGATATTCCTTGTTCACGTGCCGCTTGGGCGATAAAAGAAAGTGGGCCAGCGGCCCATCAGTGGTAAAAAGCAAAAGGCCCCTTGAATCCTTGTCCAGCCTGCCCACAGGCATCAGCCCCATGGCCCGAAGCCTTGATGGCAGCAAATCCGCTACAGTCCTTGCCTTGCGGTCATTGGCCGCGGTGAGTATACCAGGAGGCTTGTTGAGCATGCCGTACCGCAGGACGGCCGTGTTAATCGCCTGTCCATCCACCGAAACGGCATCCTTGTCCGGGTCCGCTTTCTGCCCCGGATCAAGGCAAGGCCGGCCGTTTACAAGAACACGGCCGCTTTTGACCAGTTCCTTGACATCGGTCCTTGACCCCAACCCCTGCCGGGCCAGAAGCTTGTCCAGCCGTTCCATGTTACTTTTCGTCCTCCGGGCGCCTGATATAGTACGCCTGCAGCACTTTGCCAAATGGCAGCAGCAGATACATCACCAAGAAGGACACAAGCATGCATCCCGCCAAAACAAGCGGAACAGCCTTCAAGCGGAACATGCGGTAGCCCAGGTAACCGTTTAAAAGCAGCATCGGCAGCGTTAGCAGAAAATGGATCAGCCCAACCAGGAACTGTCCGCCCCTGCGGCCCTTCAATCGCGTTAGCATTTCCCGGCGGGCAACAGCATAGTTGCCATCAGCCTTCTTCCATAAAAAGCGGATCATGCCATTGCGCATCATGCCATACAAAAGCACCAGCAGCAAAAGGAAACCGAAAGCCGCCACGATGTAGAAGCCTTCCATTAACCCATATTCTTCCCCCAAGACCTTGCCCAAGCTGATTATCATACGGAAGACCGCGCTGCCGTCTTCCACGCCGGTATACATATACCAGCCGATGCCCAACCCAATCAGGAGCGGCAGCGCCCAGGGCAACAGATGAAGCGCCTGAAAAAGCAAAGCGCGAAGCTTCCTGCCATAGCCTTCATACTGAACAAGCCTTGCTGTGAAAAAGGGGCTGCCATCTAGTGCATGGTGCATGGCTTCCCCCATGGAATAACGAAGCGGCAGTATGAGAAAGAAATACAAAACCGGCGTTAAGAATGAAAGATAGCGAAACGCACTGCCTTCTTGACAATAAACCAATGTCAGTAAAGGAGACAGAGCAACCAGCCGGATCAATATCAATACCAGCATGCCTGCCAACCAGTTTGGGTAGCTGCCCTTCAAACGTCCAAGCGTCTTCTTCCAAGCCAATGACACAGCCTTTTCGGCTGATGCTTCACGCATTGTAAGCTCCTCCTTTGCAAAAAAACCCATATGCATGTATTATACAGTACACAGTTCAACCACGCAATTGCAATTATTCATAAGGACATGGTACAATTTAGAAAAGGAGATGATCGATAGGGATGCGCCTGACACTGATCGGCATCGCCAGCAAATACATCCACCAAAGCCTGGCCCCCTGGTGTTTGAAGGCGGGCCTTGACCAGTACGGCGTCAATATGCCCTGCCGCATCCTGGAGCTGAATATCAACCAGCCCTTTCATCAGGCACTTAAAGAGTTGATGGAAACAAAACCCCAGTTGGCAGGGTTTTCCTGTTATATATGGAATATACAAATGGTGCGATCCCTGGCTGCATGCCTGAAGACTCTTTCCCCGGATACCGTGATCGTACTGGGCGGACCGGAGGCCGGAAGCCGCCCGGACAGCATTTTGAAAGATATCCCGCAGGCGGATTACGTGATCACGGGGCCGGGGGAATGCGCCTTTGCCCAGCTTTGCATGCACCTGGATGCGGGCCAGGATGTAAGCGGCATCCCCGGCCTTGCCTACCGCCGGGAAGGCAGCATTTGCTCAAACCTGCCCGCTTCCTTGCCGCTTTTGCCGCCTTCTCCGCTGACAGAGGAATGCCTCCAAAACCTGAAAGGCCGCATCGTATACGCGGAAACATCCCGCGGCTGTCCCTTCCATTGCACCTTCTGCCTGTCGGGACAGGGCGAGGCCGTCACGTTCCTGCCCATGGATCAGGCAAAGCAAATGTTGCTCACCGCAGCCACATCCGGTGCAAAAACGGTGAAACTGGTTGACCGCACCTTCAACTGCCACCGGGAAAGAGCCTATGCGCTTTTCCGCTTTCTGATAGAGGCGTATCAGCAAGGGACCTTTCAGGACGTTTGCTTCCATTTTGAAGTGGCGGCGGACCTGTTTGACAAGGAAACACTGCTGCTTCTCAAAAGCGCTCCGCCGGGACTCTTTCAAATGGAGGCCGGGCTGCAAAGCTTTCATCAGGAAACACTCGCCGCCTGCCTAAGAAAAACCGATCTTGACAGGGTGTGTGAAAACATTGCCTTCCTGTTGTCTTCGCAGAATATACACCTGCATCTGGATTTGATCGCCGGGCTTCCTTATGAGGATTTTCATACCTTCGGTGAATCGGTGAACAGTGCCTATGCATTGAAGCCTCATATGCTGCAACTGGGCTTTTTGAAGCTTTTGCACGGAAGCCGCCTGAGGGAACAGCGGGAGGAATTCGGCATCATTCATGCCCCGGACCCACCCTATGAGGTTTTGCAAACCAGATGGCTTTCCTTTGAGGATATCTGCCGGCTGAAAAAATGCGAGGATGCGGTGGACAAGCTGTACAACAGCGGAAAGTTCCGCCGTACGCTGGACTTGATCCTTGGCGTAAGCAGCCTTACACCCTTTGAACTGTTCATGAAGATGGGCGAGGCTTTTGCAGCCCATGCAGGCGGGCTGTCGCTTAATCAAACCACGGAGCTTGCATTCTCCTTGATGGCAGCGCTCCCCAACGTATCCCATAGTGCCTTACGGGATGCCATGGCCCTTGACCGGCTGTTAACCGACAGTGCGGGACGGCTTCCTAACTGCCTTCACATCCCCGACCAAAGGCTCAGCCATGCCGTAAACGCGCTTCGCAGGGAGCATGCGCCCGGAACAAAGCTGGGCGCCGTTATCGTGTATGACGGCGGCGAAAGGCTGATATGGACTGACTATACACGCCGTCATCCGGTAACGGGGGAATATGACGCAGCCATGCGTGCTTTATGACTTATCCTGCCGCTTGGCGCTTCTTTTGCGGATGGCTTTTGCGATATAGTGAAGCAGCGTATAGCCGGCACCGAACGCCAGCACGCCCCACATGCCCATGGCAATGTCCGACAGTTCCATGTTGCCTGTACGGGTTACGGCCTGGCCGATTTCAATGGCAAAAGCCAGCGCTCCCATAACGGTCAGGGTATACACCCAGGCGATGGCATTGGGACTTAGCTTTTGAAACAGCCAGCGTACCACAAGAAAGAGCAAAAGGCCCATGATGCCCATCACCAGAAAATGAAGCTGCTTGTCATCCAAATACAGCTCAAAGCTGTCATTCAAATGAAGCAAAAAATCGTGAATCTTTGCCACCATATCTACGGCAAAATACAAAAAGTCCCTCATTGCGTTCCCTTTCTTCGGACAGCCGTTTCCATCCATACAACGGGGAACCGGCGGAAAACCCTGCCAGACTTGGGAGGAGTGCCATGCTCAGAGCAACTTCGCTTTATCATACCCTCATGAAACGGCGCGGAGCGATTTTGGGATTTGTGGCTCTTGTGCTTTTGTGGAGGCTTTGCCTGATGGCATTGTCCTTGCATCCCTTGTCCCACGATCCCCAGGATTCTTATACCCTGCAGGCAATGGCCTGGCGGATGGGACAGATGCATATCACGCCAAGCGTACTCAGTCAGGATCTGGAGCTGGCTGTATTTGGGAGCAAACTGTATGTGAGCTTTCCTCCGGTTCCTACGATTCCCTTATGGTTTTTGACTTTTTTTTGTGATTATGCCACGCCCAACCGCATAGTCAACCTTGCTTACTTCCTTTCAAGCTACCTGGTTGGCTACTCCCTTTGCCGCCGCTTAAGCAAGGCGGACGTTCCCGCCGCACTTTGGGCCGCCTTTCTGGTGGCGGGCTGTAACCTTTTGAACCTTTGCTGGTTTGGCGGCGTATGGTACCAGGCCCAAGCGCTTTCCTTTCTGCTGACGCTGTGCGCCTTCCGCCTGCTTTTGTGTAAAACATCAGCAGCGCTTTGTGCGGGGCTTTGCTGCCTTTCCCTAGCAGTAGGCTGCCGTCCTTTTCAGGCGGTATACTTTTTGCCGGGATTATGGATGGCCTACCGGAACATTCATCGGCGGGAAAAGGCTGCGCCGTCGAAAGCGCTTTTGCGCTTGATGCCCCTATGCATCGCACCCCTTGCCATCGCGTTGGGGTATGGCCTGTACAACCTTGCCAGGTTTCATTCCTTCTTTGAGTTTGGCCACACCTATCTGCCGGAATTTCAGCAGAACGGCCCCCAGTTTTCCTTGGATTATCTCCCGCAAAACCTGGAAAACATATTCCGACTGCCATGGATTGCGGAGGAGAAGCTATACTTCCCCTACTTCAACGGATTCGCTTTCTATCTATCAAATCCCCTGTTCCTGATAGCGTTTGGTGCAGCCATCCACGGTCTTGTCAAAAAGCGTGTCAGCGTGCTGGACACCCTTCTGTTCCTATGCCTTGTTTTGCACTTTGTTCTTCTGCTCCTGCACCGTACCTTCGGAGGCTGGCAGTTTGGCGCCAGGTATCTGATCGACCTGTGCCCGGTGCTCTTTTATCTTGCGCTGCGCCACCCCAACCGGTCCAGGCTTGCGGTAGGTGCTGTCATGGTTTGGGGTGTGCTGTTCAACCTGTACGGCGGACTGCTTTTCCATCTGACATAATCCATGCAAATTTTCCGTTTCATTTCTTGTACAACCATGGTATAATCAGGAAGAAGAGGGGGATGACCTCTCCAACCAAAAAACGGAGGTACATGCACATGGATATTTATGTCTGCACCGTTTGCGGCTACGTCTACGATCCCGCCGTGGGCGATCCCGACAATGGCCTTGAGCCTGGCGTCCCCTTTGAAGACCTGCCCGAAACCTTTGAATGCCCCGTATGCGGCGTGGGCAAGGACATGTTCGAGAAGCAGTGACCTTCAGCCGAATATTGCATTTAAAAGCCCGGGAGGCACTTTCCTATGGAAAATGCCTCCCGGGTTTCAGCTTGTAGACAAAAGATGGATAAGTTTCCGGGATACAATGAAGGGGAGGAACTCCTTTGTTCAGGCTGTCAAAAAACCTCTGGGAGGTGTCGGAGGGGCGCAGCCCTCCGACTGTAATCCGAAGCCAGCGACAGGCGCGGTGGCTTCGGAAGCCTTGCGAAGCAAGGTTTCCCTACAGAATTTCCTGCCCGCAAAACCGAAGATTTTGCAAGGAAATTCTGCAAAAAGTCGTGAAAAGCGCGTTGGCGATTTTCTCGAATTATCCGCAAACCGCCAGGGGATTTCCTTCCAGGGGGAAGCGGCATAATCGATGCCCACCCTTGGCAGCGTTTTGACCGCCGGGCGGAAGCCGTCGTCCTCCAGCCACATTTCCTCTCCATGGATAAGGTCCAGCCCGTTTTGCTCTTTGGTGATGGAAAAGGCCTTCGTCCACTTGGCCGGACCATCAAGCGGCGGGTGCAAGGCGCGAACCAATGCGGCCTGAGGCACATCGCGTTCCCCCGTTACCACATTGAACAGCCAGTGCAGCCCGTAGATCAGGTATACATAGCTGATACCGCCCGCCTCGTAAAGCTTCGCGCTTCTGTTTGTTTTACCGTGTCGGGCATGGCAGGCCATGTCCTCCTCACCCCGGTAGGCCTCCGCCTCCAGGATGCGACCCCTGAGTACCGTTCCGTCACTTTGTCGCCTGCAAATCAGCTTGCCCACCAATTGGGGCGCCACCGCAAGCACATCCTGGCGGTAGAAATCTTTCCCCAAACGCCGTGTGTCCATCATTCCACCGTCTTGGTGGCGATCACCGGAACGCCGCTTGCGCACACATTTTCCAGCACAATCTGCCCCATACGGATGGGCGGATGAAGGTTCAGCGCATGAATTTCCCGCATGCAAGCCACGATATCCTTTTTCGGAATGGGCGTCTTTGTCTTCACGCTCAAGGGCATGCGGCGGCCATGAACCTGCACCACTGCCGTTACCATACGCTCTGGCGCAATGCTCTCCTGTTTTCCGTATACCTCGCCCCGCTTGCAGGCGTTGCCTGTGATGGATACCACCTGTCCATCCTCTACGGTTACTTCCATCCGGCAGCCCACGGGACAACTGATGCACGTAATCAACTGTTTCATAAACTTTCCCCCGTTTTTTACGGCACGATCTCTACCGTAATATCTGTATGCGGCAGCGTTTGAATCACCTTGGGCGAAAGGGTGACAACAGCCATTTCGCCAGGTGTCAGGATGCGGCTTTTTTTGCGAAGCACTTCCTGCCCGCCCGAGCGCACAACGATTGTTGCATTCTCAAACACTTTGGCGGGCCGGAACATGATATCCACAGGCAATGATTCTTCCCCATCGGCAGGCAGATGCAGCTTTTGGGGAACAGCTCCCCGAACGCCCGGGCCGTCCAGCACGTTAACCGCATTGCCAGAGGGCTTCTTCCCCATAACAAAGGCGGCCGCCGCCTTTCCGGCCCGCAGGCTTTCGGCGCTGACATGGTCCACCAGGTCATGCACGTGCAGTACGTTCCCGCAGGCGAAAATGCCCGGAACGCTGGTTTGCAGTGTATCATCCACCACCGCGCCGAAGGTCACGGGGGATAGCTTCACGTTCGCGCCTTCGCTCAGCTCGTTTTCCGGTATCAGGCCCACCGACAGAAGCAGCGTATCGCAGTCAAAATCCTTCTGAGTGCCGGGGATGGGGTTGCGGTTCTCGTCCACCTGCGCCACGGTCACGCCGGTCAGCCTGTCCCGGCCGCGTATATCCACCACAGTGTGGCTGAGCATAAGGGGAATATCGAAATCCTGCAGACACTGCACGATGTTGCGGTTCAGGCCGCTGGAAAAAGGCATAATCTCCACACAGGCCAATACCTTAGCCCCCTGCAATGTCATGCGCCTGGCCATGATGAGACCGATATCCCCAGAGCCCAGGATCAGTACCCGCTTGCCCGGCATATAGCCTTCCAGGTTCACAAACTTTTGCGCGGTGCCGGCTGAAAAGATGCCCGCGCACCGGGTGCCCGGCGTGGCCAGCGCGCCTCTTGGCCGCTCCCTGCAGCCCATGGCCAGCACAATGGCCCCGGCATGAAACAGTTGCATGCCGTGTTCCCGGCTGATGGCGGTGACGGTATGGTCCTCCTCCACTGACAGTACGGTGGTACCGCACTGTACGGGGATATTCATCTCCAGCGCTTTGTCGATATCCCGCTGGGCGTATTCCGGGCCGGTCAGCTCCTCTTTGAAACGGTGCAGCCCAAACCCGTTGTGAATGCACTGGCGCAGGATACCGCCGGGCTGATCCTCCCGCTCCAACACCAGCAGATTGCCGATCCCGGCCTCCCGGGCGGCGATGGCTGCTGCCAATCCTGCGGGGCCGGCGCCGATCACAAGCACATCCACTTTTGTTATATCAAGGCTCATTTGTTCATTCATGTTGGTCTCCCTCCAGCGCGGCCTCGGCGATGGTGCCCGTAAGCAGGCGGCTTTCCCCACCGCACTTGGTAACCTGCGTATACGGTATGCCCAATTCCTCCGAAAGGATCGAAAGCACCCTGGGGCTGCAAAAGCCCCCCTGGCAGCGGCCCATGCCGGCCCTGGTGCGGCGCTTCACCCCGTCGATGGTGCGCGCCCCTACGGGGCGGCGGATGGCTTCCCGTATTTCCGCCTCGGTGACCTGCTCGCAGCGGCAAACCAGGCTGCCGTTTTCTGGATTTGTAAGAACCGCCTGTGCCCGCTCACTTTGGTTCATGGCGTGAAAGGATTTGGGCCTTGGATGGGCGGGCTGATAGGCTTCGTTCATGGTGAGGCCAAGCGCCGACACCACCTGCCCGCACAGCATTTTCCCGATGGCGGGAGCGGCGGAAAGCCCGGGGCTTTCAATGCCCAGCGCCTCAAAGGCCATGGGCGCGCCTTCCACCGGGCCAATTACGAAGTCGCCATTCGTTTCATGGGCGCGGATGCCGGAAAAGGTGGTGATGGTGCCCCTTGGCGAAGCGTTCTTCCAGGTGAGCTTCGCTTTTTCCAGAACGGTTTTCAGCCCCATGGCGGTGGTGGCTGTATCCGCGTCGTTTTCGATGTCCTCGGCGGAGGGGCCTAGCAGCAGGTTCCCGTGCACCGTGGGGCTGACCAATATGCCCTTGCCCATTTTGGGGGGGCACTGGAACATGGAGCGGGAAAACGGCAGATGCGCCATTCTGTCCATGAGGTAATACTCGCCCCGCCGGGGGATGATGGTATACTTTTTGTCGGAGATCATGTTGTGCAGCTTGGCGGAATGGGTTCCGGCGCAATTGATAACAGCGCGGGCAGTGTACTCTCCCCGGCTTGTCAGAACATGCCATAGTTCGCCTTCCCGAAAGAGGCTTTGCACTTCCGTTTCCATATAAAAGGCCGCACCGTTTTGCGCTGCGTGATCCGCCAGCGCAAAACTCAGTTCATAAGGGCTGGTCAGCCCGCTGCTTTCAGCCAGAAGCGCACCCGTCACCTCTGGACTTACATTGGGTTCAATGGCGAGCACTTCCTGCGTAGACAAAAGCCTGAGTCCGGGCACGCCGTTTTGAATGCCCTGATCGTACAGTTCCTTCAGGGTGTGCATATCCTCCTGCGTGAACCCAAGTACAAGCGCACCGGGTTGTGTGTAGGGAGCACCAAGCTCTTTGCATAAATCCGGATACATTCTTGCGCCTTCCACATTCAAAAGGGCCTTGAGCGTGCCGGGCTTGGCGTCAAACCCCGCGTGAACGATGCCGCTGTTGGCTTTGCTGGCACCTTCCGCCACGTCGGCCATGCGCTCCAGCACAACGAGTCCGGCCTGGTAGCGTGACAGCTCGCGGGCAACGGCGCATCCCACCACGCCGGCACCGATGATCAAAACATCCAAGTGCAAAAAAATCGCCCCAATTCTTCCATATAAATCCTTAAATACGCAAAAGCGAGCAATGCGTATTCTTATTGTAACACAGCCACATGCAGCATACCATGGGTATTTGATAGGAATCACGCACAAGCGAGCACGAAAAAATGGTCAATTGCGCATGTTTGATGAAAACACCGATCATTTTCAACATTTTATGCAAATCGCACAAAAAAATATGGATTTCCAGAACATTGCGGATGCTGGTGCTTTTCACTTATTGTTGAACCGAAAGTACCCACAATCCTATGCATTTCAGAACAATCGGTATGGTATAATTTTACGTATAGTTTTTTTCACCAAGCAAATGAGAAAGGCGGCTGCATTCATGAAAAAGTTTCTGTCCCTTTTCCTTGCGGTACTGATGGTGCTATCCCTCACACACGCCATGGGAGAGCAGGCATCAAAGCCTGTAACAATCACCATCTACCATACCAATGACGTGCACGCCAGCGCTGAGCCTTCTTCAAGCGGCATGGGTTATGCCATGATGACTGGTTACGTAAACGCAGCAAGGGCCGCCAAGGAAAATGTACTGGTGCTGGATGCCGGCGACACCTTCCACGGCACGGTATTTGCCACGGCAGTACAGGGCGCAAGCATTGCGCAAGTTCTGAATGCCGTGGGCTATGACGCCCTGACCCCTGGCAACCATGATTTCAATTACGGGTATGACCGGCTGAAGGAGCTGGAAACAACCCTTGCCTTTCCCATCATCAACTGCAACATCTACACAACCGAAGGCGCAAGAGCCTTTACACCGTACATCATCAAGGAGATCGCGGGCAAAAAGATAGGCATCATCGGCGTGGCAACCCCGGACATGGTGCCCAAAATCCATCCTGACCGCCTAAGCGGCCTTCAGTTTAAAGGCATTGAGGAAGTGGAAAATTGTATAGCGGAAATCAAGGACCAGACGGACGCCATCCTTCTGTTGAGCCATTGGGGCATCACCGGTGAGGTGGTCACCAGCGAAACGCTGGCAAAGCTTGACGGAGTAGACCTGGTCATTGACGGCCACAGCCACGACGCCTGGATAGCCGGCCGCGAAGTGGAAGGCGGCGTTTTGATCGTATCCGCCGGGGAAAAGCTGAACAGCCTGGGCAAGGTCACACTGACGTTTGAAAATGATGCTCCTGCTATCAGGGCGGAATTGATTCCGGCCCCCAAAGTATTCGAGGACAGGTCCGTGCTCAAAGTGGTTGATGAGGTCAAGGCGGCCCAGGATGTGACACTGCTTGCGGTGGTAGGAAAAACAAAGGTGGATTTGAACGGTGAGCGTGCCAGCGTGCGCACAGGGGAAACCAACCTTGGGAACGTGGCCGCCGATGCCATTTTGGAGTACGCCGGAGCGGAAGTGGCCATTACCAACGGAGGCGGCATCCGCGCCAGCATCTCTGCCGGGGACATCACTTTGAAGGATGTTGTAACCGTCTTCCCCTTTGGCAACATAGTCGTTACCAAGGAAATTACCGGGGCGGATATCAAAGCCGCATTGGAGCATGGCCTGAGGATGTATCCGGACCAAAACGGCGGTTTCCCCCAAATCGCCGGCATGAAGGTTCTCTTTGATCCCAACAAGGAAGCCGGAAGCCGTGTAGTGTCTGTTGAAATCGGAGGCGCTCCCTTGCAGGAGGATAAATCATATCTGCTGGCCACCAACGACTTTATGGCCGCAGGCGGCGACGGGTATGCCATGTTCACCTCCGCTACAGTCAGCAAGTTGTTTGGCGGCCTGGATGAAGCGCTGAAAGCCTTCCTTGAAGCACACGGGGAAATCAGCCAGGAAGTGGAAGGGCGCATCGCTCCAGTAAACTGAAACAAGCCTTGTCTCCTTATCCCAAAGCCGGGATTTTTGTACGCATCCATGGCTGCTTTGAAACATTTTCCTGCATAATTGAAACAGGAAATGGATGACAAAACATAATGCCGCATATATAATGGCATTAACTGTATTGCTTGTATGCGATATGGAGAAAGAGAGGAGATTCCTATGAAATTACGCAAGTTGACCGCCGTCATCCTGGCTTTGGCGCTGCTTGCCGTCCCCGTGCTTTCTCTTGGAGAAAAAGCGCCTTCTTCCGTTTTGGATATGGCCATGGGCGCCGGGCGCAGTGTAAAGACCACCGTCACCTTCGAGCCCGGCGAAATGCTCATGCAGGATACATCCATGGCTCCCGTAGCCGACCTGCTCAAATCATTGCGCCTGGAAACCCTCGCCCAGCAAAAAGGTGGAGCCGCTCTTTTGAAAGCCGACATCTTCCTGCAGGATAAGCCTTCCCTGTCCTTTATAGAAGTGGTGGAGGGGGATGAATTTCACCTCCAAAGCAACCTGCTGGGAGACACCACGATTTCCTTCACCATGGAAGAATACTTCCAGCTCCTCATCAACCAGATGGAGGCGACTGGTGCCGACGAGGGCCTTATCTCCTTCTACAAGGCTTACTTCCAAATGTACGCTTCCCTCCTGAAAGGTGAACTCCCAACGTTTCCGGAGTTTGACGCGCAAAGCCTGCAAGCAGACCTGATGATGCCCCTGACGGAGTGGTTCACAAAGCTGATGTCCTCTCCCGACGTCACCACGGGCACCTTTGAAAGCGATAAGCATGACACCGCCACGGTGCAATCGGTGTATTCCCTGTCCGCCGAACAGATTGCCGAGCTATTGACCATCGTCGCAAATTGGGCCGGCAAGGATGTGAACGTGGATACCATTTTCTCCTTCATATCCACCATGAGCCCGGATGCCGGCGACCTTACCGCAGACAAAGCGGAATTCCAGAAAGAACTGAAGACGATGCCCGAGGAATTCCTGAAGGAAGCCGCGCCCGCCATGCCCGAGCCTTTTACCGTCACCACCTGGATGAACGATGCAGGCGCTTTGGTGGCACTGGAGTTCAAGGCCAGCATCTTCTCAGAGGACAAGGAAAAGCCCAAGGATACCATTTTGGCCGGTTACTATACAAAGACCGAAACCGACGGCGTAAACACAGAATTGATCTTTGACGTGGTTTCCGGCACCGAGAGCTTTGCCCTCAACTTCTCCGCCAAGGACGCAGATGCCACAACCCGGTGGCAAGTGGCGGTGGATGTGAAGCAGATGGGTATGGATACCTTTGGCATGAAGCTGGACTTTGCCGGCAAGGAAGAAACTGCAGGACCCGTCGTCACGGATTCCTGGAAGCTGAATGCTGAAGTCAGCAACTTTGGCCAGGTGATGGGCGTCCTTCTTAACAACACCACAACCACCTCCCCCGAAGGCGCGGATGTCAAGACGGAAGGCAAAATGGATGTGTATCTTACCGGCCAGAGCGCGCCTGTCGCCTCCGTTCTATACGCAAGTACCTCCGGTGAACCGGTGGAATTCCCCGTCATTCCCGAAGACAGCGTTCGTCCGGGCAAAATGACCGCCGAAGAATTGGAAGCATGGGGCCAGGAGCTTTCCATGACCATGATGATGCAGATGGGTCAACTTATGCAGAATCTGCCGCCGTCCGTTTTGTCCACGATGAATGGGACAGCCACCTACTAAAGGAACTCGCAACGCATCAAAGCCTTTACAGCAAAGCCCCCTTCCAATCCGAAGGGGGCTTTAGCATGCCGAAAAAAGATGATACTCTATGCCAGACGATTTGCGCCTCAGGCCTTTACTGCATGTTGTCTTTCAGTTTCAGCATCAGCGTCCGTTCCCCTGCAGCTTTCGCCATTCTTCCCTGAGGATGGCATACAGCTCAACATCCACAAAGCGGGATTTGTTGTACAGCCGCTCCTTCAGCGTACCCTCCCTGCGCATGCCCACATGCTCCATCACCCGGCCGCTGGCCGGGTTGTCGCATTCGTACTGGGCTTCGATCCGGTTCAAATTCAGCGTATTAAAACCAAAGCGAATTACCTCGCCAAGGGCTTCGGTCATATAGCCTTGGTTCCAATAGCTTCTGGACAGGCTGTAGCCTACCTCGGCGGAACGGTTTTCGTTGCTCACCCACATAAAACCGATGGTACCGATCACCTTCCCCGTCTCCTTCAGCACGATACAAAAGCTGCTGGGCGTACCGGAGCGGTACTGACGAAGCACATAGCGGATATAGGCCCGTGTTTGATGAATGTTTTGATGTGCATCCCACAGCACATGGCGGGCCACCTGGGGATCGCAGGAGTATTCGTATATGTCTCTGGCATCGCTCATGCGCATGGCGCGCAATATCAGCCTGTTTGTTGTAAGCTCCGGCAAGCGGGTAAAAATGTTGTCAAAAAGCTGCATAATATTTTCAAGCCCTTCCGGCAGTGCTTTTGTAGGTGTCAAGTGAAATACTCCCCTGTCATCATGGTTCGAAGGTTGACCGGCGGCCCGCCAAAGGGCACGCGCGGCTTCACATAGGTGGATGCACCCCAAAAGAGCAACACCAGGCCGAAGATGAGAAGAAGTACCATCATCATAAGAAAAAGAGAATTGCTGCGCCGTTTATCCATCACCGGACCTCCTTTCAAGTTCAATGTAAGCGTTCCCGCCTTTATGCCCAGAAATTCCTTAAGTCAAGGGATGCGTATCCCCGCATCATTCGTTATTTGTATGAAACAACCTTTTCATTCATGCAGGCGGTGATACGCCATTAAAATGCCCAAGGCCGTTTTGGCATCTCGCAGCTCACCCGCCATCACAAGATCCACTGCTTCCTGTAGTGGAATGCGCGTAAGCTGCAGGAACTCGTCCTCATCCGCATGGGCTTCATGCTGGCTTAAATCCGTGGCCAGGTACAATGCGATGCGTTCCGTGCAAAAGCCCGGCGTCGTATCCACACGGGTTAATAGTTCCCAGCGGCCGGCCTTCAAACCTGTTTCCTCTTCCAATTCCCGAACGGCGCAGTCAAAAGGATCCTCTCCCGCGAAATTCAGCTTTCCGGCGGGGATTTCCCATGTCATTCGGTCAATGGCTACCCGGTGCTGACGCACCAGCGTCACATACCCGTTTTCGTCCACCGGAACGACGGCGGCAGCACCCGGATGCTTTACCACTTCCCGAAGCGCTTTCCTGCCGTCAGGAAGTGTCACCTGCCAGTGCTCTACCGAAATGATCTTTCCATCGAACACTACCTTCTCTTGGAAAGGG
Source organism: Bacillota bacterium (assembly GCA_023415145.1). Classification (GTDB taxonomy): domain Bacteria; phylum Bacillota; class Clostridia; order Christensenellales; family Aristaeellaceae; genus JAEWAH01. Next base: position 26,529 of record JAEZLW010000201.1, read on the forward strand.
GTCTCCCGCAATGATTCATCCCCCATAGAAACGAATGCCTCCCCCAGCACGGAATATACCGTGCCGTATACCTATCGATATTCGCCAGATGGTTCCGCAATCCTGCCAAAAGCTTGCCGCCGCAACATTTTCCAAGGGTCTTTTAATTGACAACCAGGCGGAAGAATACTACAATCGTATACATGGCCCACCAACTTGAGGAGGGATTTCACCCATGAAAAAAAATCTCAATCGTATCTTTGGCCGGCGCATGCTATCCCTTGTGATGGTATTGCTCATGGCCTTCCCATGGGTGTCAGCACCCGCCCTGGCCGCTTCCGACTGGAGCAGTCTTCAGATTTCGGTCTCTTGGACGGACGGCAGCGGAAACCCAAAGAGCGCGATGGCCGTTCCTTTGGAATGGTCGATAAACAACGCCTTCTGGGTGCAGGTCACCAATGACGCGCCTCTGGATGGGTTGACACTCAACATCTCCCATCCCAATCACCCGGACTATGGATTTGCCCCGGGCAGCGGCGAAGTATTGACGAATGTCCAAAACGCGCAGGGTTTGGAATCGAATGCTGTGTATATCACCGCTTTCAGCGGGCAACAGCAGGCTGATCAATATGTCCTGTATATATCTACCATTGTTGCCCCAACACCCACGCCGGAACCGACACAGGAACCCACACCCAGACCGTCCGCCCAGGCCCCCGTCAGCATCTCCTATCAGGGCACTGACGGCGCGAATCTTGGCGGCGACTCGTATACCGCCGTGGAAGGCGCACAAAACCGCATTTCGGCTCCCGCCACCATCGGCGACTATACCCTCACGGGAGACAGCGAATACTATGTCTCCGTGGATGAAAGCGGCAACGCGAATCCCGCTTCCGTCACCTTCTATTACAATCCTCCCACCACACCGGAACCCACACAGGAGCCAACGCCCAGGCCGTCAGCCCAGGCCCCCGTCAGCATCTCTTATCAGGGTACTGACGGCGCGAACCTTGGCGGCGACTCGTATAACGCCGTGGAAGGCGCGGAAAACCGTATTTCGGCTCCCGCCACCATCGGCGATTATACCCTGACGGGAGAGAGTGAATACTATATCTCCGTGGATGAAAACAGCAACGCGAATCCATCTTCCGTCATCTTCTATTACAATCCCCCCGCCACGCCGGAACCCACACAGGAACCAACGCCCAGGCCGTCAGCCCAGGCCCCCGTCAGCATCTCCTATCAGGGAACTGACGGTGCAAATCTTGGCGGCGACTCGTATAACGCCGTGGAAGGCGCGGAAAACCGCATTTCTGCTCCTGCCACCATCGGCGATTATACCCTGACGGGAGAAAGCGAATATTATGTCTCCGTGGATGAAAGCGGCAACGCCAATCCCGCTTCCGTCATCTTCTATTACAATCCCCCCGCCACGCCGGAACCGACGCAGGAACCCACGCCCAGACCGTCAGCCCAGGCCCCCGTCAGCATCTCCTATCTGGGCACCGACGGCGCAAACCTTGGCGGCGACTCCTTTACCGCCGTGGAAGGTGCGGAAAACCGCATTCCCGCTCCCGCTACCATCGGCGATTATACATTGACGGGAGACGGCGAATACTTTATCACTGTGGATGAAAGCGGCAACGCGAATCCCGCTTCCGTTATCTTCTATTACAATCCCCCCGCCACGCCCAGGCCGTCGGCTCAGACCAATGTGGATGTCTACTACCAGGGCACTGATGGTGCAAACCTGGGCGGTACCACCTTCCCCGCTGTGGAAGGTGCGGAAAACCGCATTGACGCACCCACTGCCATTCCGGGCTTTGAAGGATATACCCTGACGGGTGATAGTGTTTACTACATCACCGTGGATGATAACGGCATCGCGAACCCCGCTTCCGTCACCTTCCATTATAATCCGCCCCTTGGCACCGCCAATGTGCCTGTGTACTATAGGGGCACAGACGGCAAGGATTTGGGCGGTACCACCTTCACTGCCACCCAAGGCCAGGAAAACCGTATTGAAGCTCCCGCCGCCATCGACGGCTATACCCTGACGGGTGACAGTGAATACTTCATTACTGTGGATGCAAACGGCAACGCGTCTCCGGAGTCCGTAACCTTTAACTATATTGCACCCGTGGAGGAACCTGCAACAGCCCAGATCACCGTGCAGTACAGCAAAGACGGTGCTGTCTTCTATTCGGAGTCCAAGACCATTACCGCTCCCAGCGAGCAGGTAGAAGCCGATCCCAGCCAAACCCCTGCGGATTACCAACTGGAAGGCCCCGCCTCCGTTACCGTAACGGTAGAGGACCAGGATGTCGCTTCTCCCAATACCGTAACCTTTAATTTCGTTCCGATCCCCGTGGAAGAACCATTAACGGCCCAGGTCACCGTGCAATACAGCAAAGACGGTGCTGTCTTCTTTTCGGAGTCCAAGACCATTACCGCTCCCAGCGGGCTGGTTGAGGCCGACCCTAGCCAAACCCCTGCGGATTACCAACTGGAAGGCCCCGCCTCCGTTACCGTAACGGTTGAAGCCCAGGATGTCGCATCCCCCAATACCGTTACCTTTCATTACGTTCCGATCCCAGAGGAGGAACCAGCTACGGCCCAGGTCACCCTGCAGTACAGCAAAGACGGTGCCGTCTTCCATTCGGAACCCAAGACCATTACCGCTCCCAGCGGGCTGGTTGAGGCCAGGTCTGATCAAACCCCTGCGGGTTACCAGTTGGATGGCCCCGCTTCCGTTATCGTAACGGTGGATGCTCAGGACGTCGCCACCCCCAGTACCGTGACCTTCAACTATGTGCCAATCCCGGCGGTGCAAAAGAACATTACGGTTTATTACAGGAATGAAACCAACAACGCTGATGTAGCCTCCGCCCAGCAGAAGACCTTGGGAGCAGGCACACATCAGATCACTCCTGCGCCAACCGATCTTAAGGCCAACTACCGCCTCAAGGGCGATACCACCAAAACCGTCACCGTAAACCAGGACGGCACCAGCAATGTGGAATCCGTAACCTTCCTTTACGAGTATGTGCCACCGGTGACCGAAACCCCCATCCCCGTGGGCTCCGCCATCGACCGCTGGGGCGTGACCAATGATCAGGTAAACTTCCGCAGTTCTCCTGCGAAAGGCACCAACAAGAACCTGATCAAGGGACTTTCCAGGGGCACCCACCTATGGATGTACGAATCCCTGTACAACGAGGCCAACGAGGTTTGGACCCGTGTAATGGTAGACGGTCAGGAAGGCTATATCATGACCGAATTCGTCGACATGATGACGCAGGCGCAAAGCGACGATTACCAGACCACGCTGCCTTCGCCCATGCCCACCCGCACGCCCGTTCCCACCAATACCAATACGCCTACCCCTACCCCGACGCCTACCCCCACTCCCCAGCCAGGCCAGTATCAAGGCTATGCCTTGACCAACAAGCAGGTAGCGCTTCGGATAGAGGTCAGCACTTCCGACCAGAGCATTTTGGCCACACTGCCCGTCAACACACTGGTGTACGTGGTGGGCCAGGTTTATCCGGGTACGGAATCCTGGTCATTGGTGGAGACTCTGGACGAAATCACCGGTTATGTTCCGGATAGCGCGCTGCGCCGCATTACGCCGGAAGAAGCTAAATACTACATCGACCAGTACAATGCGGCCAACCCCACCCCGACGCCGACGCCTACTCCCACCCCCAGCCCGGCGCCGGTGCAGCAAAGCGGCTACGCCGCTACCTTGGGCGATAACGTACCCATGCGCGGTGCGGCCGACCCCAACAGCATGCTGGTAAACATGCTGGCCAAGAACGTGGTGGTGTATGTCAGCGGTCAGGAATATATAAACGGTACAGCCTGGCACATTGTACAGTACGCAGGGCAGTGGGGCTATATCCGTGCTGACCAGCTGCGCTGGCTCTCCCGCGAGGAAACGGACGCATACCTGAACTCCATGAACACCCCCACACCCACGCCGGCATCCACCTTGCCGCCTTTGGATGAAAACAGTGCCTCCAGTTACGGCTATGTGTCCAGCAACAGCGTCAACTTCCGCAAAACACCTGGCGGGGACAGGATCCGTACGTTAAACAAGTATGCTTTTGCCCTGGTATTGGGCAGCTCACAGGTGAACGGCACGACCTGGTACAAGGTGAATCAGTCCGGCACCGAAGGGTATATCTCCGGTGATTACTTCCATGTGCTCACACTGGCCGAGCTGGAAGAGTTCCTGCAAAGCCCCGAATATATCCAGGGCTCCACAGGCAATACCGGCAACAACAATAACAACAACACCGGCAACAACGGTGATCCGCCTACCGCACCGGAGGATTGGAATGTGGGCACATGGACCAATCCGAACTCGGGATTGAATGCCACCTATGAACCCTTTGATCCCTACTCAACGCCTAATCCCCTGCCCACCCCGTCTCCCAGCCCCACGCCGGAACCCCTTGCGACCTTCGAACCTTTGCCCACCGCACCACCCGTGGATACACAGTCGGACAGCCCCAACTTCATCTGGCTGGGATTGGGCATAACATTGTTGGCAGGCTTTGGCGGTTTGTACGCCTACGCGTTGCATAAGTCGAACCAACGCAAGGCAGCCGCACGGGCCGCCCAGCGAAGGGCCGCCATGCAGCAGAACCCGCAAAGCGGCGCAAGGCCCTACGCCCGCGCCACCAACGCGCCCATGGTGCCTCCCGCATCCGGAACGCAGGCAAGGCCCACGGCACCACCCAACGCAGCGCAAAGGCCGCAAGCCCCCGGCAGCAACGCCCCCTATGGTCAGCGGCCGATGCCTACCCAGCCAAACGGTACAGCACAGCGCCCGGCGGTCACAAGACCCGCCCAGCCCGGTGCAACCCCCGTAGCACGGCCTGGCCAGCAGTCCAGTGCGTTTGCGAGACCCACCAACGGTGCACAGCCTGGAACACAGCCTCCCGCCGCCTATCGGCCGGAAGCACAAGGAAACGCCGTTCCCGATGGACAAGGCGGAACCACCCAAAATCACAGCGCACTCAACACCACCCGTCAGCCAAGGACTGCCCGCCATGCAGGCAATCCCCCCACTGATCAGGCCAATTCGACCGACACCAGCGAATACCTGTAATAACAAATCCGGGGAGGCGCTGCCTCCCCGGGCCCCT
>JAEZLW010000045.1 GCA_023415145.1 Bacillota bacterium
GCGCTGCAGAAGACAGTGAAGAAGAGTGCGAAGAATGTGAATGCGAAGCCTGCGGGCACGATGACGGCCACGAACATGAAACAGACCTTTACATTATGAAGGTTCTAACCTCACCCGAGGAAAACGGCGAAGAAGTGGAAGAATTTGTGCCCGTGGACGAGGACCTGATGGACAAACTCATCCAGGTGGTTCAAACCAATTTCAGCGAAGACGACGACGAAGACGACGAAGACATGGAAGACGAGGACGAGGAATAACGTTAGGTTGGTTCCTACAACTGCATAGTCTCGATCGGCCGGGCAGTATATACTGCCCGGTTTTATATATCGGCACCGCCGATATTCGAGAAAATGACTTTGTCATTTTCTCGAGTCTGCACTTTTTGCCTGTAACCCTGCACCCGGTCTGCGCTATGCTTGACCGGTGCAGGATCACGGTCGGCGATATGTGGACGGAATGCTTGCTGCGCAAGCACCCCGCTGGTCCGGAAGCTCAATCGTCGCCCTGCTTCGCTATCGCTCGCATGGCTCGTTTTGCTTCCCGCCTCCACCCTGCCCATTCCCGCCACTGGCGTGGGCAGGGTTACGGCGCCGGCAATGCCGGTCGAGATGATTACAAATGAAGGGGTGGAACCCCTTCAATGCATCCCCGGAAATTTCTCCCCAAGGGTATTGTCAATCCGTAGTAAAAGGAAATTCTCATAGATATATAGAAGAACAATATAGTCTTTTCTAAGCGAAAGTAGGAGAACCATGACGGATGAACTTCGCCTGAAAATAGAAAATTTACCCGACAGCCCTGGCTGCTACCTCATGAAGCAGCAGGGGGAGATCATATATGTAGGGAAGGCTGTGAACCTGAAAAACAGGGTGCGCAGCTACTTTCAAAACTCCCGGGGGCACACGTCCAAAGTGGCAGCCATGGTGGGTAAAGTCGATGACTTTGACATCATACTCTGCTCCACCAACCTGGAGGCGCTGATTCTGGAATGCAACCTGATCAAGCGCCACAAGCCTTATTACAACATTCTTTTAAAGGATGACAAGCATTACCCTTATGTGCGGGTAGATATGCAAAAGCCCTTTCCCAGGCTGGAGGTGGCCCGGCGCATTGAAAAGGACGGGGCGAAGTATTTCGGCCCCTATATCGGGGCAACGGTGGTCCGCCAGGTAATGGATGCGGTGCAGAATATCTTTCCCCTGCGCTCCTGCACCCTGGACCTGCCGCTGAAAACGCCTCGCCGGCCCTGTGTGCAGTATGAGATCGGGCGGTGCCTGGCTCCCTGCGCCAACAAGTGTACCCGCGAGGAATACGGTGCCATGATGGAGCAGGTGCTGGCCTTTTTGGGCGGCCGGTACCAGGACGTGTTAAGCCGGATGAAGGCGGATATGGAGGCGGCGGCCAAGGCGCTGAATTTTGAGCGGGCGGCCTATTTGCGGGATAAAATGCAGGATGTGCAAATGCTCATGGAACGCCAGCGGGCCATACAGGTCAGCGGCGCGGATCAGGATATATTGGCCATCGCCCAGGACGGGCTGGACGCCATGGTGCAGGTGCTGTATGTCCGGAACGGACTGATGATCGGCGGCGACCACTTTGTACTTCCCCAGGCGGGCGCCGACTTAAAAGGGGAAGTGCTGTCCGCGTTCCTCACCCAGTATTATGAGGACGGCAATTTGATCCCCAGGCAGGTTTTGTGTCAGGAGCTGCCGGAGAACCGGGAGGAGCTGGAATCCTGGCTGCGGGATCAAAGAGGCGGCGCGGTAACGCTGACCACACCCAAACGTGGGGAGAAGCATGATCTGGTACTTCTGGCGGAAAAGAATGCCCAGGATGCCCTGGAAAAGCGAAACGCCAAAAGCGCTGTTAAAGAAGAACGCACCACCGGCGCGGCGGCAGCGCTGGGAGAGGCATTGGGGCTTAAAAAACCGCCCCGGCGTATTGAAGGATATGATATCTCCAATACCCAGGGCGTTTTGAGCGTGGCTTCCATGGTGGTGTTCATAGGCGGAGAGCCGGCCAAGAAGGAGTATAGGCATTTTAGGATCAAAACGGTGGAAGGGCCCAACGACTTCGCTTCCATGAACGAGGTGGTCGGCCGCAGGTTCCGCCATGGGGTACAGGAGCAAAAGGAGCGGGAGGAGGCCGGGCTGCCCATGGTAGGAGGACGGTTCTCCGACCTGCCGGATCTGGTGCTCATCGACGGCGGTCCGGAGCAGTTGGCCTTTGCCCGCCGGGCCATGCGGGAGGCAGGGGCCGATGTGCCCATGTTCGGCCTGGCCAAGCGGCTGGAGGAGATTTTCCTTCCGGACAGGGAATTGCCCATACTGCTTGACAAGCGCTCACCGGCGCTGCATCTGATTCAGCGTATCCGCGACGAGGCGCACCGCTTTGCCATCACACATCACCGGAATTTGCGTGGCAAGGAAAGCGTGCACAGCCAGATAGAGGATATTCCCGGCATCGGTCCGGCCAGGCGGAAAGCCTTATTGAAGCACTTTCACTCTTTGCAGGCCGTGCGCAATGCCACGCTGGAAGAATTGCTGTCAGTGCCCGGCATGACAAAGCCCGCGGCGGAGGCGGTTGTAAACTGGGCGATGGGAACATCAAAATAAGGACAAACCTGCGGGGAGCAACGAGGGGCGCAGCTCCCTCGTTTGCAATCGTCTCACCCGGCTTAGCCGGGTGGGCTGGGGTTTGCGGAGCAAACATTCCTTACACGATTTCCCGTCCGGAAAGCCGTAGGATTTACAGGGAAATCGTGCGAAAACTCGACAAAATGGCGTAGTTATTTTGTCGAAGCTGCCCTCAGCTTTTCCAGCGCCCGGCGGGTGTAGAACGCCAACGCCAGCAGCGTGAGCCCCACGGAAATCCATAAGGCCAGCATATCCCACTGCACAACCCCTGCGGCCTTAAAATCCTGATGGAAGAAGGATAGGGACAAGGCCACGATGAATAAAAACTGGGCGGCCTTGCCGACAACTTCACTGTGGACCACAATGCCCTTTTTCAGCATGTAAATGCCGCCGACCACCATCAATATCTCCTTGAGTACCACGACGATAACGGCGGCCGGGGGCAGTATCCCGCTGATGGTTTGAACCAGCAGTACGGAAATCACCATCAGCTTATCGGCCAAGGGGTCCATCAGCTTTCCAAAGTTGGTGACCAGGTTATACTTGCGGGCGATATATCCATCCAGTAAATCGGTGGCGCTGGCAAACAGAAACACCCCCAGCGCCGAATAGTGCCGGGATGTGTAATACAGTACGAGAAATACGGGGATCAGCGCTGCCCGAAGCATGGTCAGCACATTTGGCACATTCCATATGTTTTCCTTCTTTTTATCCATTGGGAACCCTCCTCGGTTATCCGTATGCACCTATGATGTATATCATAACACATCTTTGGAAAATTTCCAGCGGCGGGCATCCGTAAAATTGCTGCCGCAGGATTGGGGGAGATACCATGAAGGCACTGATCATCGGAGGTACGGGAACCATCAGCACAGCGGTCACGGCAAGGGCTTTGGAAATGGGCTTTGATGTGACCATATTGAACAGGGGCAATCAACTGGATGTGCCGGATTCTGTGCGGCAGATTCATGCCGACGTACGGGACAGAACGGCCATGGAACAGGCACTGAAGGGTGAACACTTTGACGTGGTATGCGATTATCTGACATTCACTTTGGAGCAGGCGAAGCAAAGCATTGGGCTGTTTGGCGGGAAAACGAACCAGTACCTGTTCATATCCAGCGCTTCTGTCTATCAAAAGCCACCGGCCCATTATTTGATTACCGAAAGTACGCCGCTTTTTAACCCCTTTTGGGAGTATGCCAGACAGAAGATCGCCTGTGAAATGTGTTTTCATGATGCATACCGCGCGGAAGGCTTCCCGGTAACGATTGTTAGGCCCTCCTACACATATGGCGACAGCAGCATCCCCTGGGTGCTTAATTCCCGGGCCATGCGCTATTCCCTGATCCATAGGATCAAGGCCCACAAGCCTATCGTGATTCCGGGTGACGGCACAAGCTTCTGGACGATCACCCACAATACCGACTTTGCCAAGGGCTTTGTAGGCTTGATGGGAAAATCGCAGGTAGTGGGTCACGCCTTCCACATTACCAGCGACGAAGCCATGACATGGGATGCATATTTGAACATCATCGCAGATGCCATAGGTGAGAAGGTGGAAATCGCGCACATTGCCACCGATACGATTGTAAAGCGCCTGCCCGAAGAGCGGGGCGCGCTGACAGGTGACAAGGCGCAAACGGCCATTTTTGACAACACCAAAATCAAAACGTTCGTTCCGGAGTTTGTGGCCACAATGCCCTTTGAAGTGGGCATCCGCAAAACGCTTTCATGGTATGAGAGCCATCCCGACCGGCTGGGCTATGATCTGGAATGGGATGCCGTGATGGATGAGCTGGTGGAACGGTACGGGTGAGTGGGTGATGCAAATAGGTAATAATACTTACATACAATAAAAGAAAACTTGTTCCTATACAAAAACCCACGCCTATGCGACGTGGGTTTTGTTTTACGCTTGACAAGATATGCTATTGAAGTATCATTCTCCCGCAGGTCTCGCACTCCACCACCGTACCGCCCGCCTTGATGGCCCGAAGCACCACCGAGGGCAGTGACATGTTGCAGCCGCCGCACTGGTCGTTTTGCAGCCGTGCCATGGGGGGCATGCTGTGAAGCTTGATGTTTTTGTACTTCTCCAGATATTCCGGCTGGATGCCCCTGGCTTTTTGAGTAGCCAGCGCCCGTTGCTTTTCCAACGCGGACATGCGCTCCTTGTATTCCACATCGTAAACTGCCTTCAGTTGATCGAACTCCGCTTTCACCTTGGCAGCGCGCAGCCGCACATCGTGCTGCTGGTGGTCCCTGTCGCCTGCATCCTTGCGGATCCGTTTCATTTCCTGCTCATAACCGTTGAGCGTATCCAGCAATTTGCGGGCTTCGTGGGTCTGCTGCCGGGCTTCCTCCATGGTTTTGGGCTGTTCTTTTTCAAGCCTGGCCGTCAACGCTTTCAACTGATCCTCTGCCCGAAGGATGGCATCGCGAATCACATCGATTCGGTCGCTCATGATCATGACTTCATTTTCAATGCGCTTGATGACGTTTTGCTGCTCCATTAAAAAATCCCGGCTTTTGACAAGCTTGACGCGGTTGGGGGAACGGCGGATCTCATTCTCCAGCCGGTCCGCTTCCATGTCCGCCTGCTGATACTCCCAGAGCATTTCCAACTGATCCATATGTTGACCTCCTTTATTGAAAGGATAAGCGGATCATTTCATCCGCCCATCCCTGACACATACTGCCTATCCAGCGCTCCTAAGTAGGAGACACCTGAAAAATGATGAACTGCCACTGGATATTGTAACCCATCCAATCCCTTTTGTAAACAGCCGCCAAAGGCATAGAGGCCCGGGGCTTCCGTGGCAAAGTGGCCTCCTTCCAGCAAGACCATGCCCTGAGCCACAGCATAAAGGGCGTTATGGTGCCGCACTTCACCGGTGAGATATGCCTGTGCACCACAATGGATGGCTTCCTCAAAGCCCTCGTCATACGCGCCGCCGGCTACGGCCAGGGTTTCAATCTGCCGATCAGGACTGCCGTACAGCCGCACCGGCGCTTTTAAAAGCCGGGAAGCCAGAACCTGCAAATCTCCCGCCGCCATTTTGGACGGCAGACGTCCGCAGCGCCAAAAGCCTTCACCCTGTATGCCTTTCAGGGAAAAAAGCTGCCCCAGCGTATCATTGATGCCGCCCAGCGCCCTGTCCAAATTCGTATGCGCGCTGATCAGAGCCGTATGATTGCGAATCAGAGCACACAGGATTTGGCCTTCCGGGTCATCCTCCCGCATGTTCTTTCTTGGATGGTACATGAGGGGATGGTGGGTGATAATCAATTCAGCCTGAAGCCGCCTGGCTTCCTCCACCACTTCCATGGTGCAATCCAGCGCCAGCAATATGCGGGTTACCGGAGCGTCGAACCGGCCTGTCAAAAGGCCGACATTGTCATATGCCTCCGCCGTTTGGAAGGGGGCAAAGCCATCCATCCAGTCATAAACGGCCTTTACAGTCAGTGTCAATGCAATTCCTCCCGGATGTAAGCGTCCAGCCGTGTAAGTTCCGCCATGCGGCCTTCATCGTCACCGGCATCTTTCATGGCGTGCAGCGCCTTGTTTGCTACCCGCTGCCGCCAGAGCAGATAATCTCTAAATAGGGGAGGCCGTTCCCTGATAAGGTACGGGCCCAGCAGAAGTTCCTTTTCCGTATAGGAAGCATCACCTGGCAGCGCTTGCAGGATCACATAAAACCTTCCGCCGGACCGGACGACTGCTTCTTTGCTGATATGATAACCGATACAGGGCAGCACTTCCCGCACTTTGTTAAGTTCCGTGTGGGGCGAGAGGATCAGCGCGGCTCCTTTAAGCTTTTGAGGTGCCGCAGTCAGTATGGAACACATGGTGTCTCCCCCCATGCCCAGCAGGCTGACCGCCTGCACAGGCTCTGCAAGGGCATCAAGCCCATTGGCCAGCATCAACACGGCCCTGTTATGAAAATGGTGGCGGGAGATCAATTCCCTGGCCTTTGACAGCGCCGGCTCGCTGATATCCGATACCACCATGCGCTCGCACCGCTCCGAGGCCAGCAGATATAAGGGCAGCCGGCCATGGTCTGTGCCGATATCCGCCCCTAAACGGCAGGGCGGGAACATATCCGCCGCCGCCTGCAATCTTTCATCCAGCTTAGGCAGGCGCAGGGGAACCGCCTCCTTTGTACAAAATAGGGAGAGGACGATTCGTCCGCTCCCTGGATCACGATATTCGTGTAACACAGATACCAATGACAGTTCCGGATTGCAAAAGACCCGCGGATATTGGCATCAAGGGCTCGCAAGGCGGGCCTAGGCACAAGCCATTTATGGATTGGGCCGTACCCAGCACACCGAAGGGGTGATGGGCGCGGCTGGAACTGGAAGCGGTATCAATCCAGGTAATCCTTCAGCTTTTTGCTGCGGCTGGGATGGCGCAGCTTGCGAAGCGCTTTGGCCTCGATTTGACGGATGCGTTCCCTGGTTACGCTGAACTCGCGGCCAACCTCCTCCAGCGTGCGCTGGCGGCCGTCGTCCAGGCCAAAGCGCAGACGGAGCACCTTTTCTTCCCTGGGGGTCAGGGTATCCAAAACGTCCAGGAGCTGTTCCTTCATCAAAGAGAAGGAAGCGGCTTCTGCCGGAGCGGGGGCGTCGTCATCGGGGATGAAATCTCCCAGGTGGCTGTCCTCCTCCTCGCCGATGGGCGTTTCCAAAGACACAGGCTCCTGGGCGATCTTGATGATTTCCCTGACCTTGCCCTCGCTGATGGCCATGGCCTTGGCGATTTCCTCGGGCGTGGGTTCCCGGCCGTATTCCTGCAATAGCTGCCGGGAAACGCGGATCAGCTTGTTGATGGTCTCCACCATATGTACGGGGATACGGATGGTGCGGGCCTGGTCGGCGATGGCCCTGGTGATGGCCTGCCTGATCCACCAGGTGGCATAAGTGGAAAACTTGTAGCCCTTGCGGTAATCAAACTTTTCAACAGCCTTGATCAGCCCCAGGTTGCCCTCCTGAATCAGGTCCAGAAACAGCATGCCGCGGCCCACATAACGCTTGGCGATGGACACTACCAGGCGCAGGTTCGCTTCCGCCAGCTTTCGCTTGGCCTCGTCGTCCCCCTGCTCCATGCGCTGGGCGATTTCAATTTCCTCATCGGCGGTCAACAGGGGAACCTTGCCGATTTCTTTTAGGTACATACGCACCGGGTCATCGATAGAGATGCCTTCCGGCACGGAAAGATCAATTTTCTCCAGAGGCTCTACAATCAGCTCCGGCTCGGTGGGGTCCAGCTCATTGACCACATCCACGCCCAGGGCTTCAAAGGTTTCCAATATCTTATCGAATTGGTCAGGCTCAATCTCAAACTCCACCAACTGGCTCATGATGTCCTTGTATGTCATGGTCCCTTTGGTTTTTCCCTGCTCATACAGGTCGTTGAGTTTGGCTTGACGTGCATCGGGCGTCATGCTCAACAAAATCACTCCTTTTCTCCACCAGGGGTGGAAGGCCCGGAACATCCGGATGACCGGTATCCGGGAAGACGGCGAAGGGTTTCCTTATCTGCCGGGCTTAAGCTGGTTCAAGCGCTGCATCAGCGCAAGTATTTCCGCAAGGGCCGCTTCTTTTTCCTTTCCCTTGAGGATGGGAATTTGCTGCTTCAGTTCGGTGAGCTTTGCTTCAATGCGCTGTCTTCGCAGCTTGTCCAGACAGTCTTCCGCCATACGCATCAGCGTATCCGGCTCACCCTCCATTGATGTAGAAAAAATTTCGGCGGCCAGGCTGCGGTTCTTTTCATCGGTCTGCGATTCCATCAGTTCCGCGGGCGACACGCCATCCAGCAGTTTTTGGCATAATTGCTTCATGAACGGGTCCTTGAATTCGTCAGGGGTGATGGTGCCCCGTGGCAGCCGCCCCGTAGCCAGCAGGGATAAAAGGGATTGCTCCGCCCTGTCGGGCCTTGCTTCCGCCTTTGTGGATAATCTTTCCCTTTGAGGGGAAGCGCTATTCTTTATGGACGGCATGGAAATGCCAATCTGCGCCTGAAGCACTTCTTTGGGGAAGCCTGTCTGCAAAACAAGCTGCTGCAAATGGTTTTCCAGTTCCACCGGCTGGGTTACCCGGCGCAGTATATCGGCACAGGCCTTGGCGTATTCCGTACGCCCGTCCTGGGTGGAAAGATCAAACTCCTCCGCTTTGCGTGCCATACGGTATTCCGCCGCATTCATGGGGGCAAGATCATGAAAGGCATCCAAGCCGTCCCGGCGGATGAACTCATCCGGGTCCAGCTTGTCGGGGAAAGCCAATACCCTGGCTGGAATGCCCTCAGCCTCGAAGATATCCAGCGCACGAAGGGTTGCGTGCTGACCAGCGCTGTCTCCATCATAGGCAACCCATACCTGTGGAGCAAAGCGTTTCAAAAGCCGTGCCTGCTCCTGGGTGAGGGATGTGCCCAAGGTGGCCACCACACCCTCCACACCGAACTGGGAAAGCGCCACCACATCCATATACCCTTCTACCAGAATGACTCTTTGAAGGTTGCGCAGCTTTCTAAGTAGATTCGCGGCATACACACCCAGACGCTTATTGAAGGCCGGGGTATCCGGGGTGTTGAGATATTTGGGTTTGATATCTCCCATGGCCCGGCCGCCAAACCCCAGCACCTGCCCGTACAGGTCGATGATGGGGAAAACGGCACGGTTGCGGAACATATCAATGGTTTTGCCTTCCCGAAGGATGGTCAGCCCTGCTTTTTGTGTTTCTTCCACCGTATAGCCCTGGGAGAGCAAATGATCCGTAAGCTCCGCGCGAGCGGTGGTGGCGGCCCCCAGGCCAAACTTGCGGATCACACCGTCGTCCAGCCCCCGGCCTTTTAAATAGGTCAATACAGGCTCGCCTTCCTTGGAAAACAGACGTTGGTGGTAATAATGGGCAGCGGCACGGTTAGCGCTGAGCAGCCTTTCCTTCAGCGTTTTTGCCGCCTGAAATGCTTCGTCCTCCTTCACCTCGGGCGGGGTCATATGCAGCCTTTCGGCCAAGTGCAGCACCGCTTCCGAAAAGTCCATATGCTCCATGTCCATCACGAACTGGATCACGCTTCCCCCCGCCTTGCAGCCAAAGCAGTAATACATCTGGCGCTGGCTGTCCACGGAGAAGGAGGCTGTCTTTTCGTTGTGAAACGGGCACAGACCCCAATATCTATGCCCGTTCTTTTTCAGCGGCAAGTAAGTGGACACCACTTGCACGATGTCGGCCCGGGCACGAAGCTCGTCCAACCATGCGGGTGGGAACCGTCCTGCCATGCATTGCTCACCTGCTATCCTTCATTCGCCGCCAAAGCGTCATTTCCTGCATATTTTTCAACAAATTCAGCTTCTAAAAGCCTTGTTCCGGCATTTTCCATCAGGATGCT
The DNA here is from genome assembly GCA_023415145.1 of Bacillota bacterium. Classification (GTDB taxonomy): domain Bacteria; phylum Bacillota; class Clostridia; order Christensenellales; family Aristaeellaceae; genus JAEWAH01. The sequence goes on from JAEZLW010000045.1 coordinate 10,030, forward strand.
GGAAAACCGGATGGTACGAACAGTTTTACATACAGCCGTATGGCGTACCTGTCTGTCATGCTGGCCAGGAAATCAGCCACGCCCCGCCAGGTGCCTTCCTGCTCGCCGATGGCCACATATTCCGCCGGCATCTCACCGGGGTGCTCCATGTAGTGGCCGTACAGCGTGCGGATCACATGGTCGCACCGCGACTCCTCCGCTTCCCGCCAGCCTTCCCTGTAAACCTTTTCAAAAAGGAAGGACCGCAATGCGTTGGTAGCGTTAAGAACATGCTTGCTCATCATGACCTGATTCTTGCCCATGCTGTTTTCCACGATGTCCAGGATCATGGTGTGAATGCGCTGGCCATGGGTCATGCCCAACACCTGCAAGCAATCCCGGGGCAAGTCGCTCTCGCTTAAGATGCCCGCCCGCAGCGCGTCGTCGATGTCATGGTTGATGTAGGCAATTCTGTCGGCCCGGCTGACGCATAACCCTTCCAGGGTGGTGGGTTCTTCCTTGCCGCTGTGGCAGAGGATGCCGTTGCGCACTTCAAAGGTAAGGTTCAGGCCTTTGCCCTCGCTTTCCAGCTTTTCCACCACCCGTAAGCTTTGCTCGTTGTGGCGGAAACCATCCGGCAATAATGCGTTAAGCGACCGTTCTCCGATATGGCCAAAGGGTGTATGGCCCAGGTCGTGTCCCAGAGCGATGGCCTCGGTAAGATCCTCATTCAGCTTCAACGTCCTGGCCAGCGTCCTTGCCACCTGAGCTACTTCCAGCGTATGCGTAAGGCGTGTGCGGTAATGATCGCCCTCGGGAGATAAAAACACCTGGGTCTTGAATTTCAAGCGCCGAAAGCTTTTACAATGGATGATCCTGTCCCGGTCCCGCTGGAAAGCCGTACGCAAGGGACAAGGCTCAAGGGGTATCTCCCGTCCTCTGGATCGGATGCTGCACACGGCCAGCGGGCTTAGGCGGACCAACTCTTCCTGCTCCTGTGCTTCTCTTGGTGTCATGGACATTCATCCTTTCCATGGACTATGGGAAATATGTTTTATTTCCTCAATCCATGTATACGCTTGCGTATATACATATATACAACGCAAATCAAGAAAATCCCTGCTGATAGAAGCAATATCCATTGACAAAGGAAGAAGCGCTATGTTATTCTACCTTGAGATATGCGAGGTGGCTGGGCGGCCGCATGCCATGTGGCATGAGGAAAGTCCGAGCACCACAGGGCAGGGTGCCGGTTAATGGCCGGTGGAGGCGACTCCAAGGAGAGTGCAACAGAGATATACCGCCGTATGTACATGCGGTAAGGGTGGAAAGGCGAGGTAAGAGCTCACCCGCGGCTTGGCGACTTGTCCGCGATGTAAACCCCACCTGGTGCAAGATTGAAAGGGGAGCGCATATGGCGGCCCGTCATGCTCC
>JAEZLW010000060.1 GCA_023415145.1 Bacillota bacterium
ATGTCTGCCTTCCGCGGCTTTATGCAGGGGCAGCAGGATATGGTGCCCACTGCCATTTCCCAGCTCATCGAGCAGGTGGGCAAGGTGGCCGTTGCACTACCGCTGGCAGCATGGGGGATGAATTTCGGTATAGCCCACGCAGCGGCAGGCGCTCTATTGGGCACATCCATCGCCGAGGGGATCGCACTTGTCTACATCATGATCCTTTATACCCGGCGGAAAAAGAACCTGGATGACCATCCCCAGGATGCTTCGCAGACGCCCATTCCCATGAAAACGCTGATGAAGCGGCTGGCTGTAAACGCAATCCCCATCACCCTGGGTGCATCCATCGTGCCTTTGGCCGGGTTTGTGGACTCTGCCATGCTGGTTTCCAGGCTGCAGGCGATCGGTTTTACCCAAGCCCGTGCTACGGAGTTGTATGGGCTGTATTCCGGCCTGGTGATCAATCTCATCAACGTGCCAACCGCCTTTTCCATCGCCCTTGGCATGAGCCTTGTTCCCGCCATTTCGGGCCACTATGCCAGGCATGATTATGAAGGGGTGGCCCGGCAAAGCGGGCTGGGGATGCGGCTTTCTTTCCTGATCGGCTTTCCCTGCTCCCTGGGATTGAGTATCCTGGCGGAACCGCTTTTGCATTTCTTCTACGGCAGCGGCAAGACCTCCCCGGAGAACATTTCCCTGGCGGCGGAGTATCTTACCGTCAGTGGATTGACGGTGGTTGTGTTCATTTTGGTACAATCCACCAGCAGCATTTTACAGGGGATGCGCAAACAGCGTATTCCCATGTATACCCTGATGGCGGGGGTGGCATTCAAGATTCTTTTGAACTATATATTGGTGGGCATCCCTTCCATCAACATTCATGGGGCGCCTATATCATCGCTGGTTTGCTATACCGTCAGTGTGGTGCCCAATGTGTATTATGTGCTCAAGTACGGACGCATGTCCTTTGATTGGACGGGCTTTGTGATAAAGCCTCTGCTGGCTACAACCGTGATGTCCCTGGCCCTCCTTGTCGGGCGAGCGCTGCTGCCATCCGGCCGCCTTGTCACGATTTTGCTAGTTGTGATCGGAATCACCGTCTACGCAGCGGCAGCGTTCCTGTTCAAGGCTGTCACGCCGGAGGATTTAAGCGTTCTGCACCTGCGCCGGCGCAAACCTGTTCCTAAGGGGGAGTGAAGAATGCAAAAGATTACTGTCGTGCCGCTGGGTCCAGGCGCACCTGAACATTTGACATTGGGTGCGCTTGACGCGCTTGCGGCCGCCCGTACGGTTATTTTGCGCACAGGCCGCCACTTGGCCTGCGGGGAGCTTCTAAAGAGGGGCATCGAATATACCACCCTGGATTCGCTGTACGAAGATTGCGATGACTTTGACGCATTGAATGCAAAGGCGGCGCAAACATTATGGGAGGCTGCAGTTTCAGGACCGGTAGCCTATGGTGTTGCCGAACCGAACACGGACGAAACAGTGAGGGAATTATTACAAACCTCCGGGCCGGCGCGGCAGGTAACGGTTCTGGCAGGCGTTACGGTGGCAACCTCTTGCCTGTGCGCTTTGCCAAAGCTGCCTGCCGGCCAGCCGCTGCGCATTCTTCCGGCCTCCTCCTTTCAAGTGGCTGTACTTGTGCCTTCGGAGCCGCTGCTGATTACAGAACTGAACAGCCGCCTTCTGGCCGGCGAGATCAAGGTCTGGCTGATGGCACTGCATGAGCCTGAGCTTGAGGTTTTTTTCTTTCCGCCGGGAGAGATGACAAGGCGCAATCCGGATAGGATTCCGCTATCCGATTTGGACCGCCGGAAGGGGTACGACCATACCGCCGCCGTCTATGTGCCGGCCGCACCGATGCTTCAAAGAACCCGTCATGATTTTTTTGACTTGCTTGAGGTGATGGAAAAGCTGCGTGCTCCCGATGGCTGCCCCTGGGACAGAGAGCAGACCCACGAAACCCTTCGCATCTACCTGCTGGAGGAAGCGTATGAGGCCGTTGCCGCCATCGACGAAGGGGATATGGACCACGTGGCGGACGAACTGGGCGATGTGTTGTTACAGGTGGTCTTCCATGCGCAAATCGCAAGGCAGCACGGGGAGTTTGACATCCGGGATATTACCACCGCCATCTGCCGCAAGATGATTTCACGCCACGCCCATATTTTCGGTCAGGTAAAATGTGATACGGCGGAGGAAGTGCTATTAAGCTGGGACAAGCTCAAGCGGCAGGAGCGTGGCCTTTTATCCCAGGCCGCCGTCATGGCGGACGTACCCAAGCATCTGCCCGCCCTCATGCGGGCCCAAAAGGTGCAGCAAAAGGCCAAACAGGTTGGCTTTGACTGGGATGATCCCAGGGAAGCGTTGAAAAAGGAGCAGGAGGAAGCCAGGGAGGTACTGGAGGAACTGGACAAAGGCACCGACCCCGGCGAAGAATTGGGCGATTTGCTCTTGGCTTCAGTCAACGTGGCCCGCCTGTGCAAAAAGCAGCCGGAACTTTTATTATCCGCTGCTGTGGATAAGTTCATCAAGCGCTTTGAAAGGATGGAAAAAGCAATTGTTGACGAGGGAAAAGCGTTGGAACACTTGACTTTATCAGAAATGGATGTATACTGGGAAAAGGGAAAGCTGCTGGAAAAAAAACCATAATTCCACGCTTTTCAACGGATATCTGCCTCGCAGCCGCTGTCCGGCAGGAAATTGCGGTAAAGGGGCGAATATAGGTTCAGGTGTTCCCAAAAAACGAAATCCATCATACATCATGGTAAAAACGAGGAGGTACTTTCATGAACAAAGCAGAACTGTCCAGCGCCATCGTCGCCAAAACCGGCCTGACCAAGAAGGACGCAGAAAAGGTCATCAACGCTGTTGTGGAAGTCATCAGCGAATCCCTCAAGGCCGGTGAAAAGGTTCAAATCGTCGGCTTCGGCTCTTTCGAAGTGAAGGAGCGGCCCGCCCGTACCGCCCGCAACCCCCGCACCGGCGAGGAGATCAAGATTGACGCCTCCAAGGCCCCCGTATTTAAGCCCGGCAAGGCGC
>JAEZLW010000068.1 GCA_023415145.1 Bacillota bacterium
CATTACGGTAGCGGCAGTGCTCCAGATACGTCATCTTGGTACGTCCGATGTTGTGATTGATAAAGGTGATATCGTAGCCCTTGCTCTCCGCCTCGGTTTTGAAGCTGTCCAGCACGGCGGCGAAATAATTGTGGGTCAGGCCGCTATTGTTGTCATCCGCAAACAACACGCCCAGGTTATAAGTGCGGTTGGTTTTCAGCGCCCTGGCCAGGGAGTTGGGATGATAACCGATCTCCTTGGCCATGCGAAGCACCAGTTCGCGGGTCTCCTCGCTGACGTCGCTGTAATTGTTCAGCGCTTTGCTCACCGTGGAAACGGACAAGCCGCACCGGGCGGACAGTTCTTTAATCGTTACGGGCATAGAACGCTCCTTCTGCATGTGCCCTGCAGGGATAATACGATATTTTCTATATGTTATTATAAGGCGTATGACGTCATAAGGACAAGGGTGTGAGCGAAAATTCCCGAAAATAATGCTGCACAGGCATTGGCAGACCATCTCCCACCCTAGACCCAGCAACAAGCCCGTTTCCGCGCATATGCCGCTTGGCAGAGCAGTCGCACGAAAACGGGCTTGTTTTGGAAACGCGCAGCAAAGGGAGGATGATCAGCCCTTCACGCTGCCCAGCGTTACGCCGCGGACAATGAACCTGGAAAGGCACAGATAGACGACGATTATCGGCAGTATGGCCAATGCAATCGCCATATACACCTGCCCCATGTTAAACTTCAGCCAATCAGCGTTGCGCAATTGCGCGATCAGAATCGGCAATGTCTTCTTGGAAGCGCTTTTGATAATCAAGGCGGGCAGGAAGTAATTGTTCCACGCCGAAACAAAGGTGAATATGGCCTGCACGGCAATGGCCGGCTTCATGACCGGTATCACAATTCGGTTGAAGGTAGCAAACTCTCCCGACCCATCAATACGTGCAGCCTCGACGATTTCCAGCGGCAGGGTGCTTTCCATGTACTGCTTCATGAAGAAGAAGACGATGGGCGAGGAAATAGCGGGCAGGATCAGCGGCAGATAGGAATCCATCCATCCCCAGCCATTCAAAATGCGCAGGAAACCCAACGTAGCCACTTGTGACGGCACCGTCATCACCAGAAGTATGAACTTGAACGCAAAATTTTTCAGCTTGAAATCATAGGCGTGCACCGCGTAGGCGGTAAGCGATGAAAAATACGTTGCAAGCGCTGCGGTACCGGCTGATACGAACAGGCTGTTGAGAATGCCTCTGAACATCGGCAATTGTTCGTTGCGAAGAAGCGAATCCCAGTTGCCCAGGAAGCTCTTTCCAGGCAGGAAGCTGAAACCTGTCTGAATCTCACTGTGCGCACGGGTGGCGTTGATAATCAGGATGTAGAAAAAGAACAGGCAGAGGAAGCTGATAAGCGCAAGAAAGAGGTATGCTGCGATGCGATACACCGTCAAACCAGCGCGGCTTTTTGGCATGCTTCTATTTTTCAATTGAGCACTTATCATTACTTCCTCACCCCCATCCTTGCAAGCCTTGATTCTTCGCGCTTTTCACGTGTCAGCGAGCGGAATACCATCAGGCTCAGTCCGCCGGTAAGGGCGAACAGTACCGTGCTTAATGCACCGCCCAGGCCGTAGTTTTTGCTTTTGCTCAAATAGTTGTTCAGCAGCATGATGATGGTCATGCTCGTGCGGTCCGGTGTGCCGTTGCCTTGTGTGAGGATCTGCGGAACATCGAACATCTGCAAGCCGCCGATCATGGAAGTAATGATGGTGTAGGCAACAATCGGGCGCAGTAGCGGCATTGTTACCCGCCAAAAGGTTTGCCAGCCGCTGGCGCCGTCGATCTCCGCCGCTTCAAACAGGCAGCAGTCGATTCCCATCACACCGGCCATGAGAATGATGGTGGTGTTGCCAAACCACATCAGGTAGTTCATAAGTGCCACCAAACCGCGGGTGCCTGCGGTCTGAAACAGGAATTGAAACGGCGCAATGCCCATTTGGGCCATCAGGTTGTTCACAGGGCCGCCGTCTGAGAACAGCGCGAAAAAAAGCATTGCAAACGAAGATGCCATAATCAGGTTGGGCATGTAAATGACAGTTTTGAAGAACCCCTGGCCCTTTAATTTAAGGTTCGTATCCGTAAACCATACGGCCAGCAAAAGAGAGACGACGAGTTGCGGGATGAAGCCCAGCAGCCACATCCATACCGTGTTCCAAAGATACTTCCCCAGATCGGCATCGGTAAATAGCTTTACGAAATTCTGGAGGCCCACATAGTTCGGGCCTACCTGCTTTAAGCCTGATAGATAGTTTTCAAAGAAGGAGTTGTAGAATGTGTTGAACAGCGGAATCAGCGTAAATATTGAAAAAGAAACAAAAAAAGGAATCAGGAAAATGTAACCCCATTTTCCATAGCGCACGCCCTTGTGCTTGAGAACCCTGCCAAGCTGTGCCATAGCCCTTCCCTCACAATCATTCGAAAAAACGACATTGTCATTTTTTCGATCCTGCACTTTTCGCTTGCAGCCCGACGCATTGTCCTTCGCTTCGCTCGGCCAAGGCCAGCGAAAAGTGTAAGGAACGCTTGCTTCGCAAGCAACCCGCTTCCCATCTGGCTCAATCGTCGCGCTGGTTCGCTGCCGCTCCCATCGCTCGTTTCGCCAGCCTCCTCCGCCTTGCTTTATCCGCCTCAGGCGGCGCTTCGGCTACGGAGCCTTCAATACATCCCCGGATATTTGTCCCCACCCTGTTTTCAAAACAACTTGAGCGGGCATGGCGCTCGCCATGCCCGCCGCCAGGAAATTTTTAGTGGGTCAGCTCCGGATGGGCTTCCTCAACAGCGGTGAAGAAGTTTGCCCAGGCGGTATCCAGGTCAACGACGCCATTGTAGTAGTCGGTCATGGCGGTCATCAGCCTCTCGGTGCAGGTCTGGTCATACATGGTGGACTTGGCGCGGACGATATTCTGGGCATTGGCAAGCATAAGGCTCAGGTAGTTCTGGCCGCCCAGGAATGCGCTGGAAAAGTCGCCGGCTGCCATTTCTTCCATGGCGGCAACGTTGTTAGTGAAGTCGTTGTAGGTCTTGGTGATGTTTACCAGCGTGTCCTTGCTGCAGGTCATGGTCTTCAGGATGTCAGCAACAAGGGTCATGTTGTCAGTGCCGGCAGCGCCGCAAACCCAGGTGCCGCCCCAGGAGAAGCCAATCGGGCCCTGGGTGAACGCCCAGTCGCCCCAGGAGCCGTTGCCAACAGCCCTTTCGGCATTCGCATCAGCCAGCGTCCAGCCGGCCAGGCAGAAGTCGATGAACCAGGCGGGGCCGAAGTAACCGAAGACCTTGCCATCAGGGCCGGCGCCGGCACCGCTCTCGGCGGACCAGAGGTTGGCTTTGTTGTTCCAGCCGTTGTCGGTGTACTTCTTGGTCATTTCGATGTACTTCACGATGGAGGGATCCTTTTGGATCTTGCCGTCCACAACCCAGGAAGCGGTCATGTTGTCGGAGAAGCAGCGGTACGCATCGTCAAAGCCGGAGAGCATGAAGTAGCCCTTTTCCTTGGCCTTGGCGGCAACGGCATCAAACTTATCCCAGTCCGCGAGAGCTTCCTGCACCTGTGCGGGATCGTCCGTCCCGAGCACGTCCTTGGCGAAGGAACGGCGGTAGATGAAGCCGCCCGGGCAAGCCTGCCAGGAGAGGCCTTTCAAAGCGCCATTGCCATCGGTCATGATGTCCTTGGTGTACTGGTACATGTTGGCCACGTCTTCATCGGTGAGGCCAAGATCGGCCTTCACATCCAGGGTGAACTCGGTGTCCACATACTTCACGGCATAATCGGCCTCGACCAGGAACAGGTCGACCTTGCTGTCAGCCGCTGCGTCGGCCTGGTTCAAAAGAGCCTCGTCCAGTGCATTCTGATAGGCGTTGTTCTGGCTGGGGGTGACGATAAAGTTGACGGTCACGCCTTCAGGAACTTTGTAGAACGCCGTGAAGCGGTCCTGGAACTCTGTGTTCCAGCAGTAGATGTTGAGGACTTTGCCTTCATCTGCGCTTGCGGCCATTGCAAGCATGGGCGTAAGCATCAGAACAACCAGGAGAAGTGCAACTAGTTTTTTCATGGGAAGCCTCCTCTTTTTTGCGGCAACGCCGCTGATTTCATTCAAAAGCAACGATTGGTTGCTTATTGACTATATTCGAAAAAATGGCGTGCCCTTTTTTCGATTTAGCACGGTTCCCCTGTATGCCTGCACCGTCCTGCGCTTTGCTTGGCCGGTGCAGGCATACGGACGGGAAACCGCGTAAGGAAAGCTTGCTTCGCAAGAGCCCGTCCGATCGGCAAAGCCGATCGAGACGATTACTATTGAAGGGACTCCCATCCATCTGGCTCAATCTGCGCATTGCTCACTGCCGTTCGCACTGCTTGTTTCGCCAGCCTCCTCCGCCTTGCTTAACCCGCCACAGGCGGCGCTTCAGCTACGGAGCCTTCAAACATCCCCGGTAATGAGCAGATGCCTTGGCTTTAAGCGGAGATCTCCTTGCTTGAGATTTCCCGCACGGTTTCGCCGGGAAGCAGCCTTCCTTCCACCACTACAATGTCGGAGCCTGCGGTTTGCGGGTTTTCAACGCGGTCAATCAGGCTGGCTGCGGCCTGGGCACCGATTGTGCCTGTGTTTTGCGCAATGGTGGTCAGCTTGGGCTGCGTCAACTGCATCAGCTCTATGCCGTCATAGCCCGCGATGGAGATATCGTTTGGTATCGTGAGGCCTGCCGAACGGATGGCCTCAATGCCGCCAATGGCCGCATAGTCGTCGGACATCAGGATGCATGTGGGACGATTGGGCAATTGCAGGATTCTGGAGACGGCCATGTTGGCACTGGGAGGATTGTGGTAGGCGCACTCCACCGTGTATTCGGGAGGCGTGGGGAGATTCAGCTCCCGCATGGTACGGTAAAACCCTGTGATCCGGCTATCGGTGACGGCTGTTCGCATGCCGTGAACAAAGGCGATGCGGCGGTGGCCCAGTTCGTATACATAACGCACAAGATCACGCATGCCGCTTACGTTGTCGGATAGGATGCAAGTGCGGTTATTGAACACATGGTCGATGGTGACAACAGGCAGGTCGGACGCAATCAGCTCAATGACCTCGGGGGCGAAAAAGTCTACACAGGCCAGGCATACGCCATCCACGTTGCGGTAGCGGCAGTGCTCCAGGTAGGTCATTTTTGTGCGTCCAATGTTGTGGTTGATAAAGGTGATGTCGTACCCTTTGTTCTCCGCCTCGCTTTTGAAACTGTCCAGCACGGCGGCGAAGTAGTTGTGGGTCAGGCCGCTTTTATTGTCATCCACAAACAGCACGCCCAGGTTGTATGTACGGTTGGTTTTCAGTGCCCGGGCCAGAGAGTTGGGGTGATAGCCCACTTCCCTGGCTGTTTTTATCACAAGGCTGCGGGTCGCCTCGCTGACGTCGCTGTAATTGTTGAGCGCTTTTGAGACCGTGGAAACCGACAGGCCGCACCTTGCAGAAACCTCTTTTATCGTCACGGGTCAAAAGCACTCCTTACGCCGTTAAGCAGGCCGAGTTTTACTAAATCGTTTTCTTTAAGCTCATTATATTCAGGTTGTATAAAAAAATCAAGTGCCTTAGCAAGTTTTTTTCTGAATTATTTGGGCGGCGACCGAAAATCCATCACGATTTACCATCATTATGGCGCCAATTTGGACATATATGTCAATCGTTAGTCGTTTTTTCGAATACGGTTTAGTAGAAAAGTAACATGCAAAAAAGAGACCTTTACACAGGCCCCTTCTTTTCGCAACAGGAGGTTTGCCGCTTATATTTCACGCGAAATGAACAGTTTAGGCGGATCAACCCTTGCAAAATCAACACATTTCGGCATCCGGGCATCCACACGCAGACAGGGCAAAACCGCATGCGCCTGATATGCAGCATCATGTTTCACTGATCATGGAGAAAGCACATGCTACAATTTCAAAGAAACCGTTTTATTTATCCGGCTACATAATGACAGGAAATGGCCTCGCACGGGGCATACAAGAGCAGCTAACCGGCTTCAGGCGGGATCAGATACCCTATTTTGCAATAAAGAAAGGGGCGCCGGAAACAGCATTGTTTTCGGCAGCCCCTTTCAAGAAGTATGCCTTTCCCAGGAGGAGGAGAAAAGGCATGGTGTTATTCCTTGATTGATCCCAGCGCAACACCGGCAATAATGTACTTCGACAGGATGAAATAGACAATCAGCAGCGGCAGTACCGACATGGCAAGCGCAAGGTATACTGCGCCATACTCCGTTTTGTAGATGTCTCCCTTCAGAAGGCTGACCATGATGGGCATCGTATAGTTTTCCTTCTTGGTGAGCAGTATCATTGGCATGAACAGGCTGTTCCAAGTGCTCACATACGTGAAGATGGCCTGAGTTGCCATTGCCGGCTTCATGATCGGCAGTACGATGGTGTTGAATATATGGAATTCCCCCGCACCGTCAATACGGGCGGATGCCACAATGTCCAGGTTGAGGGATGGCAGCATGTACTGCCTCATAAAGAACACTGTCATGGGTGCTGCGATGCTTGGCAAAATCAGCGCCAGGAAATTGTTCGTCATGCGCAGGCTGTACATAAACCGGTAGAAGCCGATGCTGATCACCTGGGTCGGGATCATCATGACAGCCAGGATCAACGTGAAGAATGGCTGGCGCAGCCTCCAACTGTAAGCTACCAGGGCATAAGCCGTTAACGTGGAAAAATACACCGCGCAAACCGTCGCTCCTGATGAGATGAGCAGGGAGTTCAAAAAGCCTGTTACGGGGTTAAATGTCTTGCCCATCAGCACTTTGAAGTTGCTCAGCAAATATTCGGACGGGATCAGCGAAATCGCACTCTGCTGAATTTGGTAAGTGCTCCTAGTTGCATTTGCGATCATGATCCAAAATGGCAGAATGCTTAAAACTGCCAGCAAGGTACAGACGATGTATATGACACCATTGAGCTTCTTTTTTTTCAATAGATGCATCATTGTGCCATCATCTCCTTCTTCGCCCTGCGGTGCGCTCTTTTTTCACGCCGAATCTGCCTCATGGCGCGTGCCTCGTACTTGTCGCGCATCAGGAAAAAAACAATTGCCGAAAGCACCGCTATGATTATAAACATGATCATGCTGGCAGCGGCCGCGCGGTTGTACATATAACTGCCGCTGAAAGCCTGTGCATAGATGAACACGCTGGTAGTCATTGTGCTGTTGGCAGGACCGCCATTCCAAATGTACAATTTCGGGATGTCAAACATATTCAGACCGCCAATGAGGCTGGTGATCAATGTAAAAACCAGGATGGTACGCAGGCAAGGCAGCGTAATGTGAAAGAACGTCTGGCGGGAATTTGCACCGTCGATCTCGGCAGATTCAAACAGCTCGGGGTTGATGCCCAGAACGCCGGAAATCAGGATGATCGCAGTGTAACCATACCACATCCAAAATTGGATGAATGACACCACAAGCTTTGCCGCCCACGGACTGGTTGAAAAGTCAAACGGTTCGGATATCAAACGAAGGGAAGTGAGTACATTGTTGACAGGTCCTACCGGATAACCAAACAACGATGCATAAAGAATGGCCACCGTTGCGGCGGTAATGATATTGGGCAGATAGAACATCACCTTGAATGCGCCCTGCCCGCGGATTTTGCGACTCCTTGAGGTAAACCAGGCGGTTAACAGCAGCGCGAGGCCGATCTGTGGTATGAAGTTGATGATCCAGATGATAACGGTATTCTTCAGCGAATTTTGGAAAGTCACGTTATTGATGATGCTCGCAAAGTTTGCAAATGGCTCTTCCAAATACTTATAGGTTTGTGCAGTAACACCCTTTAAGTCGGTGAAGCCAATCACAGCCGTGAATAATGTAGGATACAGCGAAAAGAAGAGAAACGTCAGAATGAAAGGCAGGCTGAAAATATAGCCGTATTTTGCATAGCTGACGCTCTTGATTCGCTTGCCGCTTTGAAGCATGGCTTTTCCTCCTTTAGATACGGTAGGAGCCTTACACATAAGCGTATGGACGGACGGAAGAAATCCGTCCGTCCACGCCCATGGTCATTGCTTGCGCAAGTGGTTATTCAACGTCGATGCCCAGTTGATCGGCAACAGACTGTTTGAACGCGGCGAGCGCTTCGTCACGGGTGACGTTGCCGGCTGTGTATTGACGGACCTGGTCACGCCAGATGTTGTTGATGGTCTCGTCGTACTGGGTCAGGTTTTTGCCATTGGCGAACTGGTTGGCCGGTACGAACGCGTCAAACATGTTCTGGCCACCCAGGAACGCAAGTTCGCCGTTGGACATGGCCATCACCGTACCGGAGGCAACGGTATCCTTCGTGCCGCCTTCGCCATTGAGTGTGCCGTTGGCCCAGTAGTACTGCAGGCCCTTCTCGTCGGATTGAAGGGTGATCCACTCGATCAGCTTGCCGACAGCTTCCTTCTTTTCAGTATCCTTGTTGGCGATAACCCAGGTGCCGCCCCAGAAGAAGCCAACCGGGGGTTCGCAAACGGCCCAGTCGCCGTAGGTGCCTTCGCCAGCCTTGGTGCCGCCGGAATTGCCGGCCATGACGTAGTTGATCAGCCATGCGGGTCCGAAGAAGCCCAGAACGGGCTGTGCGCCAATGCCCTTCATGTCGGCAAACCAGGCGTCGGTCCAGTCGCGGGTATCATTGTGGTAGCCATTGTCCTTGAGCTGCTTGGAAAGATCGAGGAAGGCTTCACGGGCGGGGTCAATGAAAAGCTTGCCATCGACGATCCAGCCCTTTTCGGAGCTGTTTTCCACAGCATGCCAGATGTCGCCGTCGCCGGAAACGATGCCGTAGCCCTTGGCCTTCAATTCGGCGGCCGCCTCAAAGAACTTATCCCAGCCGGGGCCGACCTTTGCGGCGACGGTGGCGGGATCATCGGTTCCCCAAACATCCTTGGCGATGGAGCGGCGATAGATGAACGCGCCGCCGGTGGCCTGGTAGCCAAGGCCAACCAGCTTGCCATCCTCCGGCCGTGTGCCAATGTCAATGGTATACTGGGCGATGGCGGCCGCCTTCAGTGCGGCTTCCACATCAATGCCCAGGTCTGCATAGGGGGCAGCAAAGCTGGCCATGTCACCCTGCGTATACTTGAGCACGAACGCGGCCTCGGCGCAGTACAGGTCGGGCGCATCAGCTCCGCCGGCAGCCAGAGCCTGATCCAACGCGGGCTGGTAAAGGCCGTCGGTGGTTGCGATGATGGTTGCATTGATCGTGTAACCGAAATCAGGGTTCATTTCAATGTACCGGTTGAGCATTTTTGGCACTTCGTCAGTGAATGTGTAGATGTTGATAGCTCCCTTGCTTTCTGCCGCAGCAGAACCAACGGCAAACAACATCGACAGAGCCATCATGAGACACAGGGTAATCGCCATTGCCTTTTTCATTAGGTAGCACCTCCAAAAATTTTTTCAATATGAAAGTACCTGCTTGCGGTACCTCATTTCAAGGCTTGCATACGGCCTGGCTTTGGTTTGACTCCATTGCATCTTCTTTGACGCAGCAGTTTTTGTTACGCATTTTTGTCACAACAAAACCGATTGGCCGCGCCGTAGAGAAATGTCATTGAACCCACCGTGTCGAAAGCGTTCCTCCCTTCACAAAATAGCAGTATTCTGCTAAAACGATTTATATGAACTCATTATATAGCATATTGTATAAAAAAATCAAGTACCTATTGCAAAATTTTCTGAATTGTGCGGCAACCAGGAAGAAGAACACTGTTCGTAATCGATAATTTGGCAATTGCCTGGACAAAAACCGCAATATTCCGTATGTATTACGAATACGGTTTAGTCTGCATTGGCATACGGGAAAAGAGACCGTCTCACGAGGCCTCTTCATTTTATTGTAACAATTTCCCGCTCGTCTTTAGCGGACTAAATGCAGCGTAAGCGGTGCGGAGCCAGTCAATTCCAGGCTTTTCAAGTCATTTTGGCTGCCGCCCACCGATAGATTGAAGCTGTTGCCGCCAGATGTACGGCAGCCCGAATCGTCGATTACGGTAAAAGCCTCTTTGGGAAGCGGGATGGCAACCGTTTTCAACTCTCCTGCCTTCAAATGCACCCGCGTAAATGCGCAAAGCCTGGGGTTTGGGGTTTTATGTGGAGAATCCACAGCATGGATGTACACCTGCACAACTTCATCCCCATCCATATCCCCCGCGTTCCGAAGCGTTACGTGAACCGTATCACCCTGAACAAACGCCTTTTCATACACAAAACGGGTGTATGAAAGACCAAATCCGAAGGGATACAGTGGCGTTCCCGTGAAATAGCGGTAGGTTCGGCCGGCCATGCTGTAATCCGTAAAGGTGGGCAGCTCCTCTGTGCTGTGGTAGAAGGTAAGGGGCAGCCGTCCGGAGGGGGAAACCTTGCCGAACAATATGTCTGCGGCAGCGGTGCCGCCTGCCTGGCCAGGGTACCAGGCGTAAAGGATGGCGTTTCCGTCTTGAGCCCGCAATGCGCTTCCGGCCGCCACCAGGGTAACAACAGGCTTGCCGGTTTTTTGTACGGCTTCCAGCAGCTTTCTCTGGGATACGGGCAACTCCAGATCGTTTTTGTCACCGGAGAAATATTGGTTGCCCGTGTCGCCCTCCTCCCCCTCGATGGTGGCGTCCAAACCAAGGCAGAGGATGACCACATCAGCCATCCCGGCTGCGGCTACGGCTTCCGCCATGCGGTCGTCTGGCAGGGCAAGGTTGCTTATTCTGTCCTTGTGCAGGTGGCAGCCCTGGGAATACAGCACCCGCACCTTGCCATGGCAGGCATTTCGGATGCCTTCCAGGAAGGTCACATACCGAGCGGAGGTGCCGTTGTAGTTGCCCTCCAGGCAGGCCTGACTGTCGGCATTGGGGCCGATGACAGCCACGGTGGAAAGCTTGGTCATGTCAAGGGGCAGCAGCCCGTCATTTTTCAAAAGCACCATGCTCTTTTGTGCGGCTTCCAGCGCTTTTCGATCATGGGCGTCGGTGTCGTTTTCCAGATAGGATATGGCATTATATTCGCAATTTTCATCAAACAGGCCAAGTTTTAACCTTGTGGCCATCAGCCTTGTTGCGGCAAGGGTGATTTGATCTTCTGTGACAAGACCTTCCTGATACGCCTGCATCATATGCAGGTAGGTATTGCCGCAGTTTAAGTCGCAGCCGTTCTTTATCGCCAGCGCTGCACTTTCCGGGGCGGTGTCGGTGACATGGTGGTGGGTGTGGAAATCCCGTATGGCCCAGCAGTCGCTGACCACATGCCCCTCAAATCCCCACTCATCCCGGAGAATATCTTTAAGCAGTGTTTTGGAGCCGCAGGCAGGCTCACCGTTGACACGATTGTACGCGCCCATCACGGATTCCACCTTGGCTTCCCTGACCAATGCTTCAAAGGCCGGCAGATACGTTTCCCGCATATCCTTTGGGGAGGCGACGGCGTCGAACTGGTGGCGCAGCGCTTCCGGCCCGGAATGTACGGCAAAATGCTTGGCGCAGGCAGCGCCTTTTAAGTACTTTCCATCACCCTGGATGCCGTTGACGAATGCAACGCCCAGCCGCGAGGTGAGGTATGGGTCCTCCCCGTATGTTTCGTGGCCCCGGCCCCAGCGGGGATCGCGGAAAATGTTGATATTGGGCGACCAAAAGGTAAGGCCCTTGTAGATATCCCTGTCGCCGTTGGCGCTTTGGGCGTTGTACTTGGCCCGGCCCTCGGTGGCAATGATCTGCGCAATTTCCTTCAGCCCGTCCGTATCGAACATGGCGGCCAGGCCGATGGCCTGTGGGAATACCGTGGCAGTGCCCGCCCTGGCCACGCCATGGAGGGCTTCGTTCCACCAATTGTAGGCGGGAATCCCCAAACGGGGGATGGCGGGGGCATCATAGCGAAGCTGGGAGGCCTTTTCCTCCAGCGTCATTTGGGAGACAATTTTTTGCGCCTGCTCCCAGACCTTTTGTTTCTCCATAAGTGCCCCCACCTTTCCCAATACGATACGTCAGCTGAACAGGATGTTGTTAAGAACGCTTTCCAGGTATTCCTGCTTGCCGGATCCTGGCAGCGGAGCGGCACCATTCCTCTCGGCATAAGCAGCCAACTCTTCCAGGGAGGTTTCGCCATTGCGGATCTTTTTGCCGATGCCGGATTCGAAGCTTGCGTACCGCTCCTTTACGAACTCATCGATGCGGCCATCCTCAATGATGCGCGCGGCCTTTAAAAGCCCCAGGGCGAAGGAATCCATGCCCAGGATGAAGCCCAGGAACATATCTTCCATGGTATAGCTGGGGCGGCGGTCCTTGGCGTCGAAGTTGAGGCCGCCATTTGTAAGCCCGCCGGCTTTCAGTACTTCATACATGCACATGGTGGTGTCGTATACGTTGGAAGGGAACTGGTCGGTATCCCAGCCCAATAAAAGATCGCCCTGGTTGGCATCGATGCTGCCCAGCATGCCGTTCATGGCGGCTACCCGCAGATCGTGCTGGAAGGTGTGGCCGGCCAGCGTGGCATGGTTGGCCTCAATGTTCATTTTGAAATCCTTGTCCAGCCCATATTGACGCACAAAGCCGATGGCGGTGGCGGCGTCGAAGTCGTACTGGTGCTTCATGGGCTCCTTGGGCTTGGGCTCAATGAAGAAGTCCCCTTGAAAGCCGATGCTGCGGCCATACTTCACGGCCATCTTCATCAATGCGGCAATGTTCTCCTGCTCAAACTTCATGTCGGTATTCAGAAGCGTCTCGTAACCTTCACGGCCGCCCCAGAACACGTAACCCAGGCCGCCCAGCTTGACGGTGATATCGATAGCCTTTTTGATCTGCGCCGCGGCGTGACAGAACACATCCGCGCTGTTGCTGGAGCCCGCACCGTTCATGAACCTGGGATGGCTGAACAGGTTGGCGGTGCCCCACAGAAGCTTCAAGCCCGTGGCCTTCATTTTCTCAAGAATGTAATCGGAAATTTCGTCCAGCCTTGCGTTGGTTTCCGAAAGGGTATCGGCTTCGGGAACGATGTCGGCGTCATGGAAGCAGAAGTATTCGATACCCAGCTTCTGCATGAACTCAAAGCCGGCGTCCACCTTGGCTTTTGCGTGCTCCATGGTGCCGGGCGCAGCGCCAAACGCCTTGTTCGCCGTGCCGGAACCGAACATGTCAACGCCGGTGGCGCACAGGTTGTGCCACCAGGCCATGGCGAAACGCAGGTGATCCTTCATGGGCTTGCCCAGAACGATCTGCTCGGGGTTATAGTATTTGAAGGAAAGGGGGTTCCTTGACTGCGGGCCTTCATAGGCAACCTTGGGCAGGTTTGTGAAAATCTCGCTCATATGCGCGCTCCTTTACCTATTTGGTATCATGGATATGGTGTGTCCGGGCACATTTTGCGGTACAGCGCTTGCGCTGACGATAAAACAGGAGCGCATAAGCCATTGAGCCGCAGCCATACAGGCATTTTTTGCCAAACGGTGGTTTTCTATGCGCTCTTTCAGCCTGGCCGCTCCCCCTAGCGCGCGTAAAAGCACCAGCAAAATCATGTGCTCGAGCACATTTATATATGCTATTATGATACGTAAATTCTCCGCAATTGTCAACCGGGATTCGCAAATTGTGATCAGATATCCTGTCCGAACACTTCCAACTCGGTAAGCGCGGGGAAGGGAGACAGGTCCTTGGCTTTTTTTAGATCCGACAGGCGAACCCATTCCACCAGGCACTGCGGCACTGGAAAGGATTGCGTATCCCCCGTTTTTTCAAAGGTTAAGGTCATCTGCTGCCCGTCGGAAAAAGTCATCGTACCCTGCTTCCACCAACTGTCATGGGGAAAATCAGCCCGAAGGGTTACGGCGATTTCGTCAATACATACAGCCCGGCCAAAATGGATGGTAATCTGTGCATCACTTCTGCCGCCGATGCCCCAGGAATGAAAAGGCCAATTGCCGTGGCTGTGGTTGAATTTCATTCCGTCGATGACATTGCGGGCAAAAAAAACCGGCTCATCTCTTGTTTCCACATTGGCCGATGCGTGGGGAAAGCAGCTTTCACAATAGCGCTGGTCAATGGGATTGAAGGCCAGGTTACGGCGCGCGAGCTTTTCCGCCTTCGCCGCGGGGCGTATTTGCAGTATGTGCCTATCGCCGGCAAATGCCTGGGGCGGATAGGCGAGTGTCAAGTCCCCCTTGGGAACTTTGTAAGTGAACTGCCTGCCGGGCAGATAAACCATCGTTTCCGCAATGGCCTGGTCCACTTGCACCACGCAATGCTGCACCTCCGAGAAAAAGGCAATGCAATCGCCCTCTTCATAAGCACCATGATACAGAAACCGCGCGTAATCCGGCCCGGATGCGGATTTTTTTACCTTTCCGGATGCGTCCAGAACCTGAATCGTATACATAAAAAGCCTCCCGGCGGCAGGATGGAATCATTGCATCCATCATACCGCCTGAAGGGCGCGCTGTCCAGCACTAAATCTTCAGTAAAGCTACCATGTTGCCAGGAATGCAATGAAGGGGTGTAACCCCTTCATTTGAAATCGTCTCACCCGGCTTTGCCGGGTGGGCGGGTCGCTTGCGAAGCAAGCTTTCCTTACACTTTTCGCCGGCCGTGGTCGGGTCCGTCCAAGCGAAGCGCTGGACGGGCATAAGACCACAGGCGAAAAGTGCAATGCCGAGAAAACGAAGCTTCGTTTTCTCGGCAGCAGATCATTCCCACCGAAAGAATTTTAGGGATACAACCGTTCCGGTCACGGCGATGGCGGCCAGCACGACAAAGGAAAGCGTCATGGTTGACATGTCCTGGCCCAGGGATGCGGCCTTCAAAAGCTTGATCCCCTGAGTCAGTGGCAGAAAGTCCGCCACGGTTTGAAGGGGCTTGGGCATGATTTCGTAGGGGATGGTGGCCCCGGACAAAAACAGCATGGGGAAGTAGAAAACACTGGCCCAGATACCGCCCGTTTGGGCGCTTTTTGCCATGCTGGCAATGGTCATGCCGATAGCGTGGATAGAAACAAGAACCAGAAGGTATACAAGGATAAAGGTCATGAAAGAGCCTTGCAGCGCAAAGCCGAATAGCAGCGCGCAGACTGTGTATACCAGCACGGAGGACGCAATGGACAGCGTAAAGCTATAGAGTACGTGGGCGGTCAGCAGCGTGCCGGGGCTGACCGGCGTCACCTTGTAACGCTTTAAAATCCTGCGCCAGCGGTAATCGGACAGGGCAATGGGCAGGCCCATGAGCCCCGCGGCGCAGATGCCGATGCTGGCTACGGCAGCAAAGCTCATGTCGATCCTGCGGACGGAACTGCCCGCTTCCGCGGCGGAATCACCGTACAAAACACCCAGCAGCAGCATCAACCCGACAGGCACCATTACGCCGAACAGAACCGCCGAAAACTCCCGGTAGGACAGTTTTGTTTCCGTTTTGTACATCAGCCACAAAGTTTTCATACCGCTTCCTCCTGTGCAAAGGCAATAAAGGCATCATCCATGTTTTCTGCACCGCTTTGTTTCATCACTTGCTCTACCGTGCCTGTGGCAAGTATCTTTCCCTGCTTCAAGATGGCGACCTTGTCGCACAGGTGTTCCACCTCGTCCATGTAATGGGAGGTCAATATGACCGTAGCGCCGTTATCCTTCAGCGAGCGGACATATTTCCACACCTTTCTCCGTGCCATGGGGTCAAGACCGGTAGTCAGTTCATCCAGGAAGACCACTTCGTGCCTATGCATCACCGCCAGCAGAATGTCCAGCTTCTGACGCTCTCCCCCCGACAGGCTGTCAACAGGGGACTTCGTTTTGTCGGCAAGGCCAAACTCCGCAAGCAAGCTTTTCCAGTTGGCAGCGTTTTTGTAGAGCGATGCATTTATTTCGCAAATCTCCCCCACCCGTATTTTGTTGGGATAGGACGCGTTTTGAAACTGCACGCCAACCCTTTGAAACAGCGCTTTCCTGTTTTGGTTCGGGCTTTGTCCAAGCAGCAGTACGCTGCCCTTTTCAAAGGATTTGGTGCCGAGGATGCATTCCAGGGTGGTGGATTTACCGGCCCCGTTGTGCCCCAGAAGCCCGAAGATCGTACCCCTTTCCACGTCAAAGGAAATGCCGTCCACGGCTTTTTTTGCGCCGTATGATTTTTCAAGGTTGTGCACCGAGATCACAATTTCCATATGGTTTCCCTCCTGTCAGTGATGCAGGAAGTAGGATAAACCATTTTTAGGATGTGTTCTTGACTTTCCTTGCTATAAATCAAGTATTCGAGGTGGGGTGCAAAGAGGGACCCTTAAAAAAAGCGTCCCTCTTTGCATCAGACTGTAGACATATAGGGGAAAGTTGACTGGGGATGCAATGAAGGGATGGAACCCCTTCATTTAAAATCGTCTCGTCCGGCTTTGCCGGTCGGGCGGGGCGCTTGCGGAGCAAGCTTTCCTTACAGAATTTCCTGGCCGTAGCATAGGGCGAGAGGACGAAGTCCTTGAGCCTGGAGTTTTCAATTGGCTTCGCTAATTGAAAACGAAACACCACCCAAGCAAAGCGCTGGGTGGTGCGTAAGGCTACAAGGAAATTCTGCAAAAGATCGTGAAAAGCGCGTCAGCGATTTTCACGAAGGCGTTTACGCCTCTATCCACGCCACAGACAGGCACCCGTTGCCCAGATGGATGGTCAACACCGGGCCTAAAAGCCGCTCCATCACGGGAACGCCCTTGTCGCGAAGGCGCTGGGCCAACTGGCCGGCCAGTCCGTCCGCCCTGTTATGCTGCACCACCACAGGCGCCTGGTAATTGGATACGGCACCCTCCAGGATGCGCAATTGCTCATGATGACCTCTGGCCATGCCGTAGGCGTTGACACCGCCTGAGGTGAGCTTCAATATGGGCCGGATGTTCAAAATGGTGGATACCGATAGGCGCACAAAGTTCAGCCTGCCGCTTCTGCGCAAAGGCTCCATATCCTCCACGGAAAAGAAGGTGCGTGTCTTGTCCCGGGCCTCCCGAATCTTTTCGACGACCTCGGAAAGAGACAGCCCCTGATCAATCCACTGCCTGGCCTTGGCAATCAGCAAGTACAAAGCGCCGGCCGTGGCTTTGGAGTCCACCACGGCGATGTTGTCGCTGTTCAATTCCTGGGCGGCCTTGCGGGCGTTGGCGCAGGTGCCGCTCAAGCGCGAGGAGATGGTGATGACGATGGCCTGGTTGCCATCCGCCAGAATGTCCTCCAGCGTGGATGTAAACGCGGCCAGGGATGCCTGGGCGGTGGAATAATGGACCACTCCCTCGGCTACCGTAGACAGCATGGTGTCATCCTCGTCGATATAACCTTCCGAATACAGTGTGCGTCCCTCATACGTATAGGTCATGGGTACCTGCACGACACCCAGGGCTTTCGCCTCCTGCCTTGTTAGGTAGGCGGTGGAATCCGTAACCAGGACGATCATAACAGCTGCCCCCCGATGCTCCTGAATTTATTGTATCTTAAGGCCGCGATGGTGTTGCCATCGATGCTTTCGTATTCCTTCAGCGCTGAGTGAAGCGCCTCCCTGATTTCATCATACAATTGCGAAAAATCGGATGGCTCCGGGAAAATCCGCTCGATGACACCCAGGGAGTAAAGGTCCTGGGCTGTCAGCTTCAGCGCTTCGCTGGCTTCCTTTGTTTTTTTGGCGTCCTTCCACAGTATGCTGGCGGCGCCTTCCGGAGAGATCACGGAATAAACGGCATTTTCCAGCATCCATACCTGGTTGGCCACCGCCAGCGCCAGCGCTCCGCCGCTGCCGCCCTCGCCGATAACGATGGCGATGGCCGGCACGGTGAGTGCCATCATCTCCATCAGGTTTTCCGCAATGGCCAGACCCTGGCCCCGCTCCTCGGCACCCAAACCGCAGGCAGCGCCGGACGTATCCACAAAGCAAATCACAGGGCGTCTGAATTTTTCCGCCTGCTTCATTTGCCGAAGAGCCTTGCGGTAGCCTTCCGGGTTGGCAGCGCCAAAATTCCTGGAAACCTTCTCCGCCGTATCCGTTCCCTTTTCCAGACCAATCACGGTAACGGGGCGGTCCTTCAAAAAGGCAATGCCCGCAACAACCGCTCCGTCGTCGGCAAAGCGCCGGTCACCGTGCAGCTCGATAAAACCTGTGAAAATGGACCGGATGAACTGCATGGCGGTGGGGCGGCCCTTGGCCCTGGCGGCCAGTACTTTTTCATAGGCCGGCATGTACAGACCTCCCCCCGTGCATGGTTAGCAGCTTAACCAGCAGGTCTTTTTGCGTATTTCTTGGGGCAATGTGGTCCACAAAGCCCTTTTTCAGTTGAAATTCCGCCCGTTGAAAGCCCTCCGGCAGCTTTTGCCGGATCGTTTGCTCAATCACCCTGGGGCCGGCAAAGCCGATAAACGCCCCCGGCTCGGACAGGATGATATCCGCCTCCATGGCGAAGCTGGCGGTGACGCCGCCGCTGGTGGGATCGGTTAACAGGGCGATATACAGGTTGCCGGCATCGCTGTGGCGGCGGACGGCGCCGGATACTTTCGCCATTTGCATCAGGGATAAAATCCCCTCCTGCATTCTGGCTCCCCCCGATACGGTGCAGCCGATGACAGGCAGGCTGATATCCTTTGCATATTCAAACAGGCGGGCCAGCTTTTCCCCCACAATGGTGCCCATGGAGCCCATCATGAAGTTTGGCTCCATGGCGAAAAAGCAGCATGCGAATCCACTGATGGATGCCGTGCCTGTGACGACGCCTTCCTTTTCACCGCTTTCCTTTACAGCCTTTTCCAGCTTTTCTTCATAATGCGGAAAGCCCAATACATTTCCGCATACAAGATCGGCATCCCGTTCCACAAAGCTGCCCTCGTCGCACAAAAGGCTGATGCGCCGGCGGGCACTCATGCGCATATGATGACCGCAGCGCGGGCAAACCAGCAGATGATCATGGAGCTCCTGCGTGGGTATTTGCCGTTTGCATCCGGGGCACGCTACGCCTTTGTCCTGATTGGCGGCCTGCCCCTGGTTTTCCAATTCGTTTTTCGGCTTGCGGAACAAGCTTTTTGCCAGCATGGCTTATCTCACTTCCTTAAAAAGTCCGTGGCGTAGCTCCCGTTCATAAAAGCGGGTTCGTTAATGAGGTCCGCCTGAAAGCTGCCGGTGTGCTCGATACCCTCAATCACCGTTTCGCAAAGTGCGGCCTGCATTTTGCGAATGGCCTCCTGCCTGGTGGGGGCATAAACAATCAGCTTGCCCACCATGGAATCGTAATAGGGCGGCACAAAGTAGCCCTGATACAGGGCAGTGTCAAAACGGACCCATGGCCCGCCGGGAATATGCAAAAGCGTCACGTGACCGCAGCTTGGACGGAAAGACGCTTGCGGGTCCTCCGCGTTGATACGGCACTCGATGGCATGGCCGCGGACAGAAATGTCCGCCTGGGTGAAGGGAAGCTCCAATCCCGCGGCGATGCGTATCTGCCACTTGACCAGGTCAATGCCCGTGACCATTTCCGTCACAGGATGCTCCACCTGCAGTCGGGTGTTCATTTCCATGAAATAAAAATTCTTGTCCTGATCCAGCAAAAACTCCAGCGTCCCAGCGCCCTCATCCCCCACAGAAGACGCAGCATGGGCAGCCGTTTCCATCATCTTCGCCCGAAGCTCGGGGGAGATCAAGGCACAGGGGCTTTCCTCAATGAGCTTTTGGTTGCGCCGTTGCATGGAGC
>JAEZLW010000071.1 GCA_023415145.1 Bacillota bacterium
CTGCAGGCTGAAGGAAGTGGACCGCAGTGCAATCCCTGGTCATGTGGATGAAATATTGCATACGGCGGGGCTTTACGAAGTGGCCGGGCGGAAGCTCGGTAACCTGTCCAAGGGCTATCGGCAGCGGGCGGGAATCGCCCAAGCGCTGTGCGGCGCACCGGAGGTGCTGGTACTGGATGAACCTACCGTAGGTCTTGACCCCAGGCAGGTGACGGAGATCCGAGCCCTTATCAGAAAGCTGGGGGATAAGCACACGGTGGTATTCTCCTCCCACATGCTGCATGAGATACAGTCCCTATGCCGGCGGGTAGTCATCCTTCATCAGGGGCACTTGATCCGGGAGGCTGACATGGAGGAGCTGACTGGCACCGTCGGGGATACGGTGCGGCTTCGGGTATCTGTTCATATGAAGGAAAAGAAGCTTTTGCCGGCATTGAGCGGTTTGGATTGCGTGAAGCGTGTTGAGGTATTGCCAACCCCCGACGCGGACAATACCGAAGCCATATTGGAATGCTGCCGGGAGTTGCAGCCCGAAATGAAGCTGTTTACGCTGCTGTGCGGCTTACAGGCGCCGCTGTTGCGCCTGACGCCGATGGTTGATACCCTGGAGGAAGTCTTTTTGCAGGCTACCAGCGGGGCTTATGTCCCACTGAAAAAGGATTGAAATAATGATTGCTATTTGGAAGAGGGAGATACAAAGCTATTTTTCCACGCCGGTGGGCTATGTGTTCACGGGCGTGTTTCTGGCGCTGGCAGGGATGATGTTTTATCTTCAGAACATCAGCGCTAAAAGCAGCAACGTGCTTAATCTATTGAGCCAGACCACGTTTATATGGATGCTCTTGTCCCCCGTATTGACCATGCGCCTGCTGGCGGAGGAGCGGCATCAAAAAACCGACCAATTGCTGTTGACTTCCCCCGTATCGTTGTGGGGTGTGGTGGCTGGGAAGTATTTTGCCGCCGCCGCGGTGCTTTTTGCTACGGTGCTACTGACGCTATGCTATGTACTGGTAATCGCCGTATACGGCAAGGTCTACATGGGAGAACTGCTGGTGGGGTATTTGGGATTCATCTTGCAGGGATGCTCCTTCCTGGCGCTGGATTTGTATATATCCGGGTGTGCACGCAGCCAGGTAACGGCGGCCGCTGCTGCCTTTGGTATCAACCTGGCGCTGTGGATACTGGATCTTCTGGCCATGGCGGTCACGCTGCCAGTATTGTCGCCGGTTTTGCATTTTATCAGCCTGTATGACAGGTATGAGCCTTTCCTGCTGGGGCAGTTGTCCCATGCCAGCATCCTGTATTATGTGTCCTTCTGCCTGGTCTTCTTGTTCCTGACGGTGCGCATGCTGGATGCACGCCGCTGGAGGGAGGGCTGAATGTGAAGAAGCAGCTTTTTTGGAAGAACCCCAAATGGCGTTATGGCGGTTACGCCTTTGCAGTGATGGCCATCATGATTGCCGCCATCGTGCTTGTCAACCTGGGATTTTCAGAGTTGGAAACAAAGTACGGCTGGAGAAAAGACTTATCATTCAACAATCTGACCACCCAGAGCGAAACTACCAGGAACGTACTGAACTCCCTGCCATACCCCGTGCATATCTACGCGTTGTATACACCGGGCGGGGAAGACCTGGCGCTTATGGAGCTGTTGAACCGCTATCGGGCTAACAGTTCCCTTGTGACCTATGAAATGCTGGAATTAAACAAAAACCCCGGTTTGCTGGCCAGATTCCAGGGGGATGCACAGACCACGCTTGCATCCAATAGTCTCATCGCATTCTGTGAGACGACGGGCCGGTACAAGATACTTGCCTCCGAAAGCTTTTCCACGGTGGGGTACAGCATAGAAGGCGGCGAATACGCGGTGGAGCTGGCCTATGAAAAACGGATCACAGAAGCGCTTTTGTATGTCACCCGTGAGGAAATACCGGAAATCATGCTGCTGTCCGGCCACGGTGAGTTGGAAGGGGAGACCCTGGAGCCGCTGAAGCAGGTGCTGGAGAGCAACAACTATTCCGTGCGTTCCGTGAATCTGCGCAATGGGGATGTGCTTACAAAGGGTGCGCTGCTGATGATCATATCCCCCACCCAAAAGGATATGACGCTGGAGGAACTCACAGCCATTACCGCTTTTTCGAAGGCGGGGGGTGCCCTTTTCATCACCTGCGATTTTACCGATGATTTATCGGGTATGAGCAATTACCTGTCGCTGCTGCGCTCCTTTGGCATGGTACCGCGTGAGGGCGTAGTGTTGGCCTCTTTAGAAGAGCAGGACACCTATTTTGGTGATACGCCCCTGTACCTGACGCCTTATGTACTGCCGGGCGAAGCCGCCGATTCGCTTCGGGCAGCCGGTATGGATTATTTGATACTAGCAGGTTCCCGTGCCTTTGAAACGCCGGCGGCAGCCGTCAGCGGGCTTACTGTGTCGCCGGTATTGGCCAGCGGTTACAAGTCGTACTTGCGGGACATATATGGGGAAAACCAAACCACCGAACAACAGGATACCGACCCCATCGGCCCATTTTCCCTTGCACTGCTTGCCGCCCGCACCCAGGAGGATGGGACGCTGTCCCGGGCGTTCATACTGGGCAGCAGCCTGATGCTTACCAATACCCAGTTTTATGAATTTTCGTACAATCTGGAATTTGCACTCAGGATGTGCGAATATCTGCTGAATCAAAAGCCCATTTCCCTGGACATCATCTCCAAGCCGTACATGCGGCCTGGGCTCAAGGAGACAAGCCGGCCTGTGGGTGGTGCGGTGGCCGTGGCATTGCCCTTGCTGGTGCTTGCGCTCTCTTTGGCAGTTCTGCTGCCCCGGCGACACAGGTAAATCACAATTGGAGGTTTCATGGAAAAGCCTTTGAAAAGAAAGCGGAAAACAGCCCGCCCCCGGCAAGCGCTTTCCCTTGCCTTGCCGGGGTTGGCCCTTGCAGCAGGGCTTGTTTTTTGGTATGCGGCATCAAAAACTGCCGGAAAATTCACGCAGGTGCCAGATGCCTATACGCACCGCACGCTGTCTGTTCGCAAGGCCGAGGAAGTGTCCCGTATCTCTGTTGCCAGGCA
This sequence comes from Bacillota bacterium, assembly GCA_023415145.1. Lineage (GTDB taxonomy): Bacteria > Bacillota > Clostridia > Christensenellales > Aristaeellaceae > JAEWAH01. The sequence goes on from JAEZLW010000071.1 coordinate 3,073, forward strand.
GGAGGGGGAAGACTACATGCTGGTGATGGAGAACGGCCGTTTGACAGTTATGGGCTGGCCGGAATTTGTGATGGATGCAGGCAAGGAGAAAGCGCTGCTTGATGACAGCGCTATTCTAGCCGTAGAGGACACGGTATCGGAATCAAGGGAGGAATGGGAACCCCACAAGGCGGATTTCGGCCTGAATCCCCCTGCCGTTACGGTGGAAGTGGAATATACGGATGGCAAAACGGCAGTCTACTCCCTGGGGGCAAAGGCACCGCATAACAACTGGCACTATTTCACACTGAAGGGCGATCCGGGGCTTTATCTGGCCTCCGCGGACCTGATTGATTTGTTCGAACAGGATTTGACTGCATTCCATCAGGTCAATCAGCCTGTGATCCATCGCCAGCGCATTGACAGGATCACGATCCAAAGCGGTTCCGGTGCCATAGATGCAGCTTGGGAATTGGAAACAGACGTTGCCGACCGGAATGCACCTTCCGCATGGCGGATGACAGCGCCCTTTCTTTATCCCTGCGACTCGGCCGCCATGGAAACGATGACATCCGCCATGGAAAAGCTGTACCTGGGCCGTTTTGTATCCACGGCTACAAAGCAAGCAAAAGCGCAGTATGGTTTTTCGCCGCCCAGGCGGGTGATCACAGTTCACCAGGCGGCGGGGCAGATTGCAACCATTGGCGAGTCCGGCGTGTATGAGATCACACCTTATCCCGAAAGCACACTGACACTGACGATAGGAACACAAGGGGACGAGTATGTGGATTATGTGATGGTGGATGATACCATCTATCTGGTCAGCAGTATATCACAGCCGCTTCTGAATAAACTGGTGCCGGAAAACACGCTGCAGCTTCAGCCGGCCGCCATTGCCCTGGATTTGATTCAATCCGTTGTTGTGGAAAAGAACGGAGGGCAAACAACCTATATGCTTCGGCGTGTTGAGCGGCTGCTGCCCAACAATGAGCTGGCATACGACGAGGAAGGCAATGTGCTTTTTGACACGTTTGTAGACGTGGATGGCAGGGAAGCAAGCTTTTCGGAGTTTGAGGCGGTCATGACCGCGATGCAGACAGTTACCGTCTCCGGACGGCTGCCGGACGGCTATGCACCCGATGGGAATTTAACCGCCAGGATTGTCTTTACCTTCAGGGATGGAAGGACCAGGTCACTGGAGATCGCTGCTTTTGATGCCCTTCATGATGCGCTTGGTGTGGACGGAACCTACTTGTATTATCTTCCCAAGGGAGCGCTGGGCAAAGGCCTGTAAACTTGACATATCTCAAATATATGGTATGGTAGAAGTAAGAATTGGATCATAGGAACCACTTCTTTGCCCCACATCAACCGGGGCATGCTGGCTGCATCACTTTTTCGACCGCGGCAACGATGTTTGCCGGGAAAGGAGGCATCCATGCGTGCAGGTGTTATTGGAACATCCCGCAAGGAAAACGAAAAAAGGGTGGCGATCCACCCAAGACACATGGAATTGATCGCCCCAAGGCTGCGCCGTCATCTCGTGTTTGAGGAAGGGTACGGCCTGCCCTTTGGCGTTCCCGATGAGAAATTCAGGGAGTGGACAGGAAATGCTCCACTTTCCCGGGAAGCGATTTTAAGGTCGTGCGATGCTGTGATCATTCCCAAACCCATGCTGGCAGACTTTGCGCAGATGCAGGAAAAAATGACGGTATGGGGCTGGATTCACAGCGTACAGCAGCAGGAAATCACCCAGGTTGCCATTGACAAAAAGATGACGCTGGTGGCTTTTGAAAACATGAATCATCATTCAAAGCAGGGCAGGGTTCACATCTTTCAAAAGAACAACGAGCTGGCAGGATATTGCGGCGTGCAGCACGCATTATCGCTGCGGGGCATTGACGGCCACTATGGGCCTTGTCGCAAGGCTGTTGTCTTGAGCTTTGGCTCTGTCAGCCGCGGGGCGATTTGCGCCCTTCACAACCACGGAATTCATGATATCACTGTCATTACCCGCCGCCCACCGCATTTGATTTCCAACCAAATTCCCGGTGTACGGCATATGCGGTTTTATAGCGGACCGGATCAAGGCTTGCTGGTGGAAGAAGCGCCGGGGCATGCCATGCCGCTTTTGACAAAGCTGTTGGAGGCGGATATCCTGGTCAACGGTGTTCTGCAGTCGCCGACTCAGCCTGTCACATTCATCGGGGAAAAGGATATCCCTGCCTTTAAACGGGAATGTCTGATCATTGACATTAGCTGCGATCAGGGAATGGGTTTCCATTTTGCCCATCCGACCAGCTTTGAGCAACCGCTGTTTCAGGTTGGGAATCTTTTGTATTATTCGGTGGACCATACGCCTTCGCTTTTGTGGGACAGCGCTACATGGGAGATATCCGTCTCTCTGCTGCCTTTCCTGGAAGACTTTCTTACCCAGCGGGAGAACCCAGTGCTTTCGGCTGCGGTGGATATGAAAAATGGCGTGATTCTCAACCGTGATATTTTGTCCTATCAGCATCGGGCTGCGGCGTATCCCCATGATACGGGTAAGGTGCTTAAAGGCAAAACGGCCCGCCGCATGGGTGTTATCCCCAGCCATATCCTGTTTCAAAACGCCGGCATGGCCGGACGGGGCAACTGATTTTCTTTACGGCTCAGGCTGACAGCCAGGGCAAAAATAGATGTTGCCGCCCAGGTAAGACTGGCGAACAAGCTCTCCCCCGCATAGGGGGCAGGGCTTGTTCAGTGTGTTTTTGGAAAGACGGCAAAGGTAGCCGCCGGGCTGGCCGTACAGGTCCTTTTCCGTGTCCCGGCCGCCTTTGTCCGTCATCTCCCGCAAGGTTTCCTTTACGGTGGTAAACAGCCGGGACTTTTGCTCCTGCGTCAGGGCCGACAGTTTCGTTTTGGGATGGATTTGCGCCTTAAACAGTATATCCTGTAAAACACCGTTGCCAAGGCCGGGGATGCGCTGCTCTGTGGCCAGAAACGCCTTTGCACTAAGACTGGGCTTGTTTTCAGCCAGCATTTTCTCAAAATATGCCCCGTCAAATGCCTCACTCAGCGGAGATGGCTTTGTTTTGGCAACATGGTAATAAGGGTTGTCATATGTATCCGCTTTGAATGCCTGCATGCCTCCGTACATCTGCACGGTGCAGATGAGGGCGGAACCGTCCGACAGTTCCATCAACAACTGATGCTTGTCGGGCCGTTTTGCACCTGCTGGGTACAGCCGCATGTTGATTCCGTCATTTATAACAAGGCGCGCATCCCCGGCGTATATTTCAACCTGTCCGCCAAAGGCCTTTGCGTCATCGATTGTTTTCCCGCCAAGAAGGTCAGTATATCCGGCGGGGTCGCCATGATAGAAGGCAAACCCATGGGGCGTGCCGTTGGCTTGTACTTTTTCGATGTGTTTTCCAAGTATGCTTTCTCTTAACTGACGGGCCAGCGTTTGGCTTTCCGGTAGTTCCAGCATATGTTCCCCTCCAATATGTACTTTTTTCCAGTATAACATATTTGGATACTGCATGCAAAACGAACAGATCATTTTGCACAATGGCACACATCCTGGGGGAGCAACGAGGGGGCCGGGGCTCCATCGTCTGCAATCGCCTCAGCCGGCTTTGCCGGCTGGTGAGTGAGCCGAGCGCCATCAGTGGCGGATGAAGCGAGGCAAAGGAATCAAGCGAAACGAGCGAAGGGAGCGGTAGCGAACCAGCGCGACGATTGAGCTTGCGGACCGTGTGTTTGCGGAGTAAACATTCCTTACACGGTTTCCTGACCGTATGCCTGCGCACCAACCAAACAAAGTGCCGGATGGTGGGCAGGTATGCAAGGAATCCGTGCGAACTCGATAAAATGCCAAAGGCATTTTATCGAATAAAAGAAAACCCCGCTTCTTGTGAAGCGGGGTCCTTTGTGCAAACGAATGGACGCTGCGGGGGGAATTACCATGAGGGAATTACCGGCGTGCCGCGAAGCACTCGCTGCAATAGACGGGACGGTCGTTCTTGGGAACAAAGGGAACCTGGGTGACTGCGCCGCAGTTGGCGCACACCGCCTCGTGCATCTCACGAGGGGCCCCGGCAGCGGGACGGCTGGCCTTGCGTGCCGAACGGCAGCCCTTGCAACGGGTGGGCTCGTTCTGGAAACCTTTTTCGGCGTAGAATTCCTGCTCGCCTGCGGTAAACACGAATTCAGCACCACAGTCTTTGCAAACCAGCGTTTTGTCTTCGTACATGATCTGGTAACCCCCTGAATTTTTCTGATTCTTGGTTGTATGTTCGGCTGACCTGGTTTTTGACCCCACACCCGCCGGCTGGGAGGGTTGCTACTAGCGACTATGCGCCCTCACGCACTCCTCTCGGCGCTAACGCCGGCCGGACTGACAACTAGACCGCGCCATGATCGCCGGTGCTTTGACCGGTTTACGTGGACCGCTTTGCCCGCGGCTGGCATCGGTTTTCAACCACAGACCCGAAATACAACCATGCCTATTATATAGCGTGTATTCCGAAAAAACAAGAATAATTTTGCAGCAGCACACGTTTCATGATGTATTTATGAAGTTTTTCCCACCATTTCCGCATTGTTTAGCCTCTTTAGGTGCTTATCCATCCATTCTGTGATCTCAGTGAGGCGGCGGACGCGGTTTTTCGGCTTTCCGGAGCGGGACAATTCGTGGTTTTCCCCGTGAAACACACACAGCCTTGTGGGAACACCGTGGTGGCGCAGAGCGTAGAACATTTGAATGCCTTCCGCAACGGGACAGCGGAGGTCGCTGTCGCTGTGAAGGACAAGGGTGGGCGTTTTGACCCGATCGGCATATTTGAGGGGGGATTGACGCCACATCTGTTCTACGTCCTTCCAGCAGGAGGAGGCCATTTGATCTTCACCAAAGATGTCACCGATGTCCGACATGTTGGAGAAGGAAATCCAGCTGGCAATGCTGCGCTGGGTGGCGGCGCACAGGAAGCGGTTGGTGTGGCCGATGATCCAGTTGGTCATGAAGCCGCCGTAGCTGCCACCGGTGACGCCCATACGCTCGCCATCCAAAAAATCAAAGGTGCGCAAAGCCGTATCCACAAAGCTTATGATGTCCCGGTAGTCCGTTTCGCCATAACGCCCCCTGATGTCCGCAAACGAGTTCCCGCCGCCGTCGGAGCCGGTGGGATTGCAGAAGATCACCGCATACCCGTTTTGCGCCCAGTACTGCATTTCGTGAAACAGCACCGTTCCATACACCGTTTTGGGCCCGCCATGGATGTCGAGTATGACCGGTGCCGTCTCTCCCGGCGCAAGGCCCATAGGCGGGATGATAAAGCCGGTAATGAGATCCCCGTTTTCGTTGGGGAATTGAACTTCCTTCGGCTTAGACAGGTCGTATTCCGCCAGGGTATCGTTCAAACAGGTCAGTTTCTTTTCCTTGCCGTCATAATTGATTTCATAGGCTTCCATACCATGCAGGCCCCGCATGCACAGGGCGAACAGCCTGCCGTCCCCCACGGTGCATTCCGCCACCAGGCCGCATTCCCGGGTTATTTGCCGGACAGACTCTCCCTCTTTCAGGTAAAACACTTGGGAGCTGTGACCCTTCGTTGCGATGAACGCAAATCCATCCCATAAGGGGTAGAGAGCGTAGGAGTCGTTTCCCATCATCATATCACTGTTCACCGAATTGCCAAGGCTCAAATCATTCCCGTCATCCAACAATGTCACCGTGCCATCCAGAAGAGAAAAGGTATAGTACGCTGCGTTTTCATTGACGCCATACGTATGGAAACAGTTGGCGGCTGCAACCACTCTATCCTCTGTGAGAAAGGCGGCTGCCTGGTGGGACGATTGCTTCGCAACCTTCAGTTCCCGGCTTTGTAGGGTCGTAAGGTCCAACAGCATCAATTGGTCAAACAGCGGAGCCGAATCGGTGTACGTGCAGGCCGTATACAGCGCTTGCTTTTTTGCCGGGGATAGATTCAAAAGCTGGGCCTTCGTATATTCTCCCGTGAGGGGGACGATGTTCCCTTTTTCATACAGGTACAGGCGGCTGCGGCGCTTATTGATCATACCCTCGCCGTTTGCCCAGAAAGGAAGCTCATCCATCACATCGCAGCTTTCCCGGTCTTCCTTTACTTTGGCCAGCGCTTTTTCCAGATCACCGCCGCATTCCTTCTTTGCCGCCTCCAGTTCATGGTCATACAGCGCCGTGAACAGGAAACGGTCCTTGCTGATGAACAAAAAATCTCCCACCATGTGGGGAAGGCGAAGAAGCTCTCTGGCTTCACCGCCGGACAGCGGCAAAAATTGCAACACAGTAAGATGCTCGCCCTTCTTAACCTTCTCTTTATCCTTTTCCGTGCGCATGGCGGGGAAAACAATGCCGTCTTCCACCGGATAGTATGCCGTTACATCTTGGGAGGCCGTAAGTTGTACCGCGTTGCCATCTTTCAGGGCATATAGATCACTTACGTTCTTGTTCTCTTCTAGGTCTGCCCGCTTCAGCAGAAAATACAGCGTGTCTGAAGCCCATGTCAATTGACATGGATAAACCGACTTGGTGAAAAAATCAATCTCAATCCGTTTCATCACTTGCCTCCTTGGCTTTTTATCCATTATAGCAGATCTGAAAACGAACGGGTTGGCAGGAACTTAAAATACATCTATCATTACATCATGTCCGATAGCGGAGTGATTGCATGCCATGAACGAACCTGGTGCATTTTCCTTCCAATCATGATATACTATATCGTGGCTGAAAAGCCGATCTACTAAAGGAGGTTTTACCTTGGCCTCTGACCCAATATGGGGCAATCTGCTGTTGCAACTGGCGCTCATTGCTGTCAATGCATTCTTTGCCGCCACCGAAATTGCTGTCATCTCTTTAAACGAGAATAAGATACGCCGCCTGGCGGAAGAAGGGGATACAAAGGCGCAGCAGCTTCTTCGCCT
>JAEZLW010000093.1 GCA_023415145.1 Bacillota bacterium
TATACCACAAATCCATGTACAGTAACCCGGGCAGACGACATTTTCCATTCCTCCATGTAATCTGGCAAGGAAAACATGCGCTGCCAAACCGACGGCGGCAAAGTCCCGTACGAGTTCCCTATTATAACAATTCATGGGAAGAAAAGCAACTGGGCGTGGCGTGATCTTTGAGCCATGCCCGTTTCATTCACGCTAAGCCTTCTCCTCCAGGCAGGACGCATGGCCAACCGTTGTTTTCTCGCCATTTTCGAGCCGCCCGCTGGCCGCTGCTTTCTCCGTAAAGACAGGCACAGGCCAGTCTCTTGCGGGCCGGGGAGATATGAAGTCTCCCGGCAAGAGCATCATTTCCAACGCTTCTTCCAGCGTATCCAGGGGAATGATCTCCATGTCCATTCCGTCAAACCGCTCCAGCCTGTTTTCCCTTGGTACCAACACACGGGTAAGGCCTGCCCGCCTGGCGGCCTCCACCTTCTGCGGCACACCGCCTACCGGCATCACACGGCCACGTACAGAAACTTCACCGGTCACGGCCAGTGAGCCATCCACGGGTCTTTTAAGCATGGCGCTGGCAGCTACTACCGCCATAGCCACCCCTGCGGATGGCCCGTCCACCGGCGCGCCGCCCGGGAAGTTGATATGGATGTCCATGGTATCCACGGGATAACCCATTGCGCGCAAAAGGGTCATTACGTTTTCCGCCGAGCCGCGGGCGGTTGACTTGCGGCGCATGCGGTGACCGTCCTGGCCAAGCTCCTCTTCTTCCACAATGCCAGTCACTGTCACTTTTCCGGTTCCGATTTGTGCGGCGGCTTCTATCTCCATCAATGCACCCTGATGACTATCGAACACCGCCAAACCATGGATACATCCAACCCGGTTCTCCCGGTTGGCCATAGGATCAGGCCGTGCGGCATAATGGCCGGAATGGATGACCCATTCCACATCCTGCCGTGTAATTTGAAGCCTCTCTTCCAGTTGCGCAAGGCCCGCGCACATCTGCACAATGTTCACAGCATCACGGCCGCAGGCGGCATAACGGCCGATGAGCGTGGCTTCCCGCTTGTCCAGTTCATATCCGGCCCGCTTGGCGGCATTGGCAGCTATGTCGGCAATCTCCTGAGGCTCCAGAGCTCTGAAATAAATCTCCATGCACCGGGACCGGAGCGCCGGGGATATATCCGATGGGCTGCGGGTAGTTGCCCCCACCAGACGGAAATCCGCAGGCATGCCCCGTTTGAATATTTCATGGATGTGCCGTGGGATGCTGGTATCATCCGGGTTGTAATATGCCGACTCGAACATCACCTTGCGGTCTTCCAGCACTTTCAGCAGCTTGTTCATCTGAATGGGAGGCAGCTCCCCGATCTCACCCAGAAACAAACCACCGCCATGGGCTTTCGAGACGGCACCGGGCTTGGGCTGCGGGATACCCTGTACGCCCAGCGGCCCCGCACCTTGATAAATGGGGTCGTGAACTGAGCCGATCAGAGGATCGGCAATGGCACGTTCGTCAAAGCGAACGCAGGTGGCATCCATTTCAATAAAAGGTGCATTGGGTGCAAAAGGCGTACCCCTGGTGCGCTTGGCAGCCTCTAGAACAAGTCGGGCGGCACAGGTTTTGCCAATACCAGGAGGTCCATAGATGATGACATGCTGTGGATTTGCGCCGCACAGGATAGCCTTCAGTGATTTGATGCCCTCGCCTTGCCCAATAATATCCGAAAACTTCACCGGGCGCACCTTTTCAGCCAGCGGCTCAGACAAGCGGATGCTGCGCATGCGCTGGAGATTCTCCATTTCACGGTTGCTCTCCCTGCGCACGGCGGGCTGTGCCTTTTTCTGCTGCCTAAGCTGCGAGAAAAAGAAAAGCCCTACCACTATCGATACCAGCAATTGTATGCCCAGGAGCAAAAAATTCACCATCCATAAGCCCTCCCTTTGTCCTGTATCTAGGCGTTAGGATGCGAAAAAGGAAGGGTCTCCATGTGTGGGAGTGGTTGGAGCAATGCCCAAATCTACTCAAAAATGGCAAGAAGATGACATGGAAAAGCAAACAATTATTACCTAGAGTTTGGCTACACATTTCTGCTCTATACGAAGCGTAAAGCCTATTTCCGGGGAGCAACGAGGGGGTCGCAACCCCCTCGTTTGTAAATCCGAAACCAGCGACATGTGCGGTGGTTTCGTAAGGATTTCGTCAGAAATCCGTTCCTTACACGATTTCCTGGCCGTGTGCTTCGCACCGGCCAAGTGTAGCGCAGGACGATGCGTAAGCACACAAGGAAATCGTTCAACCTCGAACGAGGCCGCCCCAATCATATTGGGGCGGCCTCGTTCGAATTACGATACACTCGGTTCAGGCTGGGCGTTAGGTTCTGTCTCCGGAATAGAGCGCTGGGTCCGGGGCTTGCGCTTTCTCGGCTCCCCCTCCACCAGTTTGGGCTTGCCATCCTCCTTGAGAGAATCAGCGGTGATAATGCACTTGCTCACATCGTTTCTGACGGGCAATTCAAACATGGTATCCAGCATGACACCCTCGATGATGGAACGCAGCCCCCGGGCACCGCTTTTGCGCTGGATGGCCTGCGCAGCAATCAACTTCAGCGCTTCGTCCTCAAACTCCAGGGTGATACCATCCAACTCCATCAGCTTGGCGTACTGTTTCACCAAGGCATTGCGCGGCTCGGTGAGAATCTTCACCAACGCTTCCTCATCCAGCGGGTCGAGCGTGACCACAATTGGCAAACGGCCCACAAACTCGGGGATCAGCCCGTACTTGATCAAGTCTTCCGGACGAATCTGGTGAAGCACCCGGCTCATGTCGGGATTGTCCTTTTGATGCAGCTCCGCACCAAAGCCCAGCGTTTTTTTGCCGATGCGGTTTTCGATGATGGGTGCAATGCCGTCAAACGCACCACCGCAGATGAACAAGATATTCGTCGTATCGATCTGGATAAACTCCTGATGCGGGTGCTTGCGCCCGCCCTGGGGCGGTACGCTGGCAACAGTCCCTTCCAGAATTTTCAAAAGTGCCTGCTGCACGCCCTCGCCGCTGACATCCCTGGTAATGGAGGGATTTTCGCTTTTCCTGGCGATCTTGTCGATCTCATCAATATAGATGATACCCCGCTGCGCCGCCTGAATGTCATAATCAGCATTCTGGATGAGACGAAGCAGTATGTTCTCTACGTCCTCGCCCACATAGCCGGCTTCGGTAAGGCTGGTGGCATCGGCAATGGCGAAGGGCACGTTCAGGATGCGGGCCAGGGACTGAGCCAGAAACGTCTTGCCGCAGCCGGTGGGACCCAGCATGAGGATGTTGGATTTTTGAAGCTCCACATCGCCGCGTTTTTGGGGCGCGTTGATGCGCTTGTAATGGTTGTACACCGCAACTGCCAGGGAGCGCTTGGCTTTTTCCTGCCCTACCACGTACTCATCCAGCACCTGTTTCATTTCAGTAGGCCGGGGGATGGAGGTGGAAGCAGGATCACCGATCACAGCCAGATCATCGGCAATAATCTCCTGGCAAAGCAGGATGCACTCATTGCAGATGTACACGTTGGGCCCGGCCACCAGTCGGCGGACCTGCTCCTGGGTTTTGTTGCAGAAACTGCACTTGTGTACCTTCTGCTGCATGCGGGGAGTAAAATCGTCTTTGGCCATTTCTTTACCTCTATACGCGGCTTAACCGCGGCTGGTAGATCTCGTCGATGATACCGTAGCTTAGCGCTTCCTCAGCGCTCATAAAGTAATCCCGCTCCACATCCTGGGCTACCTTTTCCAGGGGCTTTCCCGTCATGTCCGACATGAGGCGGATCATCTTCTTCTTGGTGTTCAGAAGCCATTCCGCCCGGATAACCACATCGGTGGCCTGTCCTTCCGCACCGCCCAGAGGCTGATGGATCATGACCTCGCTGTTTGGCAGCGCCTGCCGCTTGCCCTTTTGCCCTGCCATGAGCAAAAATGCGCCCATGGAAGCCGCCATGCCAATGCATACCGTGCGCACATGGGGCTTGATATAGTTCATGGTGTCATAGATGGCCATTCCCGCCGTCACCGAGCCGCCCGGACTGTTGATATACAGCGAGATGTCGGCGTCGGGGTTTTCCATCTCCAGGAACAGGAGCTGGGCTACCACGACGTTAGCCACGTCATCGTTGATAGGTCCGCCCAGGAACACGATACGGTCCTTGAGCAGCCGGGAATAGATGTCAAACGCCCGTTCTCCGCGGTTGGATTGTTCAATGACCATTGGGATCAAACTCATGGTGCGTGCCTCCTTTTGGCAGCAAACCGCTGCCTCGGTAGTTTTTCCTTTTGCATGGGCGCCGCTTCCATCCCTCAAACATGCTTCCAGGCTTTCAGGCGGAATGCGGCGCTCCTGTATCATATGACCGCCCGATTCAAATTATGCCTGGTGAAAAACGGTCCTGCGATCTTTCGACAAAATGATTCAATCATTTTAGCGAGCAAATCAATGGTGATGATGCTCGTGGCCTTCGTGATCGTCGTGGCCGTCATGCTCTTCAATCACGAAATTGGCGGTGGAATTCATCAGATTGACCACCTTCATGATGGCGGCATTGTCGCGAAGGTATTCTTGTTGCCGGTCATTCAATTTTTTGGCATACTCTTCCTTTTCCTGCCCGGCGCGCTTAGCCTGCTCTGCAATCTGCTGCTCCACTTCTTCCTCAGTGGGTTCAATGCCTTCTGCCTTTCGGATGGCTTCCAGCACAAGCTCTACCTTCGCTCTCTTTTCCGCTTCGCTTCTGTACATGTCGCGAAGCTGTTGGGCAGTCTGGCCGGTATACTTCAGATAATCTTCCATCTTCAGGCCCTGGTAGGCCATGCGAAGCTGCATTTCGCGCACGATATGGTCCAACTGGTCTTCCACCATGGGCGGTGGCACATCTACAGAAGCGTTGGCGACGGCTTTTTCGATGAGTGCGTTTTCACGCTCCGCATCCAGCGATTTTTGGGCTTCTTCTGTAAGCTTGGAACGGATATCAGCCTCGTAGGCGGCGAAGGTATCAAAATCGCTGACATCCATGGCAAAATCGTCGTCCAGTTCCGGCAATTCCTTCTTTTGTATGCCGTTCACCTTCACATGGAACACAGCGTCCTTCCCGGCCAGCTCCTTGGCATGGTACTCCTCCGGGAATTTCACGGTCAGGTCTTTTTCTTCGCCGATAGCGATGCCCACCATCTGCTCTTCAAAACCGGGGATGAAGTGGCCAGAGCCAATCACAAGCGTCTGCTCCTTCGCGATACCGCCATCAAAGGCCACACCGTCCACAGTGCCCATGTAGTCAAGGTTCACGGTGTCACCCTGTTCCACCGGCCTGTCTTCAATGTCAACCAGGCGGGAAACGCGCTCACGGTCACGCTCAATGCGCTCTTTCACCGCTTCATCCGATACGGGATGCTCATGGGTGGCAATGGTCAGGTTTTTGTATTCGCCCAGCGTTACCTCCGGATATACGTAAACCTCGCATGTAAATTGCAGTTCCTTGCCTGTGCCGATTTGGCCAATGTCCACCTGAGGCTGATCCACCGGCTTCAAACCGTTCTCTTTGACCGCTGCCTGATAGGCATCGGGAAAAAGGCCATCGAAGGCGTCATCGTAGAACACACCTTCACCGTACATGCTCTCTATCAGCTTGCGGGGCGCTTTACCCTTGCGGAAGCCGGGCACATTGATGCGGCCACGGTTTTTCAAATATGACTTTTGCATGGCTTCGTCAAACGCCTCAGCGGGAATTTGAAAAGAAATCTTGACTTTGTTGCCGTTAAGTTTCTCGACGGTATGGTTCATGAAAATACATCCTCCTGCCAATTCATGGGCACAGCATGGCCCTGCCCTCAAGGGGAGGGCACTGAGTAGTGTAGCACAGGAAGCCGCTGCACGCAACCCGTCATACGGCACATCAGCCCCTTTTTTTGTGAATACAGGCGGAATGCTCACTTTTCCATCTTTTGATTCAGCACCGTTTTTTTTGATTTGCATATGATAAAGCAGAATTCTGGAAAGGAGTATATGTATGAATTTAAGCACCGGCCCCACAGCACCTACGCAAGCCTGCGCATATCAGTACACCGTCAAACGGGGTGACAGTTATTATCTGATCAGCAAACGCCTGGGGGTATCCCTCCGTGACCTGATGGCAGCCAATCCCAACATCAACCCCGCCAGGCTGACGGTAGGCGACGTGCTTTGCATCCCCATGGTGGAAGGCGCCCAGCAGATCGCGCAAGAACCGCAGACGATAACGCTGCCCAAGCAGGTGGAAAACGGAATTGTATTGGGCGAAAAGGGCGAGGTTGCCGGGGAAACAGGCGAAACGGCCCCTGTGGAGGAACCCCCCGTATTTACATGCCCCCTGGAGCAGCGCCGTACCGTGCAGCCAGGGCAAACCGTCAGCGACTTCCAACTGAGCGCAGGACTGAACCTCCATACCCTGGAAGTTGCCAATCCCAATGTAGATCTGAACAACCTGGTCCCCGGGCAGGTCATCTGCGTCCCAGATATTAACCAACCCTGCCCGCTGCCCGCAACCTACATCCTCAAAGAAAACGATACGCTGGAATCGGTGGCGATAAAGTTCAATGTATCCGTCGCCTCACTGCTTCGGGCCAACCCTTGCCTGGCTCCGGCCGATTTCCTGCCCTGCGTATGCATCAGCCTCCCGAGATAACAAATACATCAGGCCTTGCAGAACATATTGAGCAAAGCGGCCATGAAAACCATGGCCGCTTATATTATACCTTTTTATTGATGATGGTGTTCACCCGCTCGGTGCACAGGGCCATCAACAGCCCCGCCCCAAGAAGGAACCAGGGATAGATGCCAATGCCCACATCATTTGCGGCCTGCCCCAGTGCCGCGGGCATCAGCGTGCTGCCGACATAAGCTGATGCCATTTGGATGCCCATTAATTTCTGGGCATGCTCCCGGCCAAAGCGATTCGGCGTTTCGTGAAGCAGCGCCGGATAAATGGGTGCACAGCCAAGGCCTAAAAGCGCCATGCCGCCGGCAGCAGCCTCTCCTTTAAGAAACAGCAGGCAAGCACCTGATACGATGAGCAGCAGACCAACGCGGATGAGCTGCTTTCCTGTCAACTTAAACGTCAGGAATCCAGAAAGAAAACGCCCCACCATAATGCCTGCGAAAAACAGGCTGGCCCAGAAGGCACCCTGGGCTGGCAATAAACCTTTCATTTCCACCAGAAAGCTGGCACACCACAACCCGGCTGTTATCTCAAGGCTGCAGTACAGGAAGAAGGACACAAGGTTCCACTTGACGCCGGGCAACGCAAAGATGCCGCCGCGTATAGCGTTATGCGCATCCGTTTGCAGCTTCTCCTCCTTGCGCCACATGGGCAGCGAAAGGAAAAGCAGCAGGACAAGCCCAAACTGAATGGCAGACACCGTTCGGTAACCTCCCTGCCAAAAGTTGCCGCGCGCGACGAAGGAGCCCATGATCACAGGACCCAGCGTTGCCCCGACGCCCCAGAAGCAATGCAGCCAGTTCATGTGCCGCGCCTTATAGTTCTTTGCAACATAGGCATTTAACCCTGCGTCAACAGCCCCGGCGCCAAGGCCCAGCGGCACCGCCGCCACATACAGCCACCAGGCTCCGGGAGCCAGGGAGAAGCCCAGCAAAGCGCAGGCCGTCATCAAAACACTGACGATGGTCACCTTGCCCGTGCCGAACCGCCCAATCACGCGGCTGCTCATAAGGCTGGAAACCACCGTGCCTCCCGCCACCGTAAGGCTGATGCTTCCCGCCTGGCCCAGCGGCGCGCTCCAGCCCGCGCGCATGGCAGGCCAGGCCGCACCCAGCATGGAATCGGGCAGCCCAAGGCTGATAAAGGCCAGGTAGATCATGCTCAAAAAGAAAACTGCCATAAATAACATCCTCATCCACAAAAGACTCTGGTTCTAGCGGCTGTTCTCAAAACCGCTCCGCCAGGCGCTGCACATGGATTCGCGCCATGCTGGCGCTAAAAGCCGCTTCTTCAGGGGTAGGCGGCGTGTCCCCCATCAGGCTCACAAACTGGCTCACCTTCAGGCCAAGGGCCTCCTGCATATCCATATCGCTGCCGCCGGGGCTTACCAGATAATAGCACAAAAGGGAATCCTCCTGCCCCATGCGGTGGGCACGGTCCTCCGCCTGGCTGTGCACGGCGGGCGACCAGTCCAATTCCCCAAACACAACACATCCGGCCCTTTGCAGGTTCAAACCGGACGCCGCCCGAAGGGAGATGCAACACAGGTCTGTTTTCCCCTCCATGAACCTGCGTACCGCTTCCTCCTTTTGTGCCCCCGTTTCCCGGCCCGTGACAAAGACCGGCGAAAAGGCCTTCAAATCCTTCCTGTAAGCATCCATCACCTTGTGGTGGTGGGCAAAGAGCAGCACCTTTTCGCCGGCCTCCAGCAAAGCGCGAACAAACTGGCAGACGAATGGCGCTTTCGCCAGCCCCGTCGCCTGCCGCTCCTCCGAGGAAATCTGCTCCTCCAATAACGCCCGACGGGATGAGGTGAGGCTTTCATCCTGTTTCCAGAGAAGCAGCTTTTCCAGCACGGGCTGCATGAGTGTGCGGTACACGGCGTCATCCAAATCAATTTCCTGCACCAGCCGCCGCTTGGGCGGCAGTTCGGGCAGCACCTCCCGCTTGGTACGGCGCAGCATCAGCCCTTCCCTGCGCAAATGCTCCCCCAGCAGCTCGGGCTTTACCACCACGGCGTTGCCATAACCGTAGCACCACTCCCTGGAAAAGCTCTCCCAGTCCCCCAGGAAATGAAAATCCAGAATGTTCACCACATTCCATATCTCGCCGCCCTTGTTGTATATAGGCGTACCGCTGAGTCCGATCACCTTGTCCACAGCGGTGGAAAGCAGGCTTGCCGCCGAATATTTCTCCGTGCCGCTGTGACGCAATTCCTGAATTTCGTCAAAAACCACCGTCTGAAAGCCAATTTCAGGCAGTTCCTTTTTCCAACCCCTGAGCAGCAGGTAATGCATCAGGTATATGTCGGCAGGCGGCAGCGGATACGGCTTCAGCCCCTTGATGATATGAATCACAGGCTTGCGCCCCAATATGCGCAAAAAGCGGCCCGTTTCCGCCTCCCAGTTGCGTATCAGGTGAGCAGGCATCACAATGAGGGCTGGAAACGCCTGCATAACGGAAAGCCAGGCCAGCGCCTGTACCGTTTTGCCAAGGCCCATCTCATCGGCCAGAAGAGCCCGGTCGCTATGCAAAAGAAAAGCCAGTCCCCGCTGCTGAAAAGGGCGCAGCTCCCCCTCAAAGGCTCCTTTCGGCGGATTTGCACTTTCGGGCAGCAGTCGTGCTGCCTCCCGTCGCAGTGCATACGCCCTGGCATCCACCAAGGCTTCCTGCCAGCGCTTTTCATCCTGTACCTTGACGGCAAGGGGATAACGCAGCATCAGCCAGTGCAAGTCCCCCACAATGCGCCGGTGTGCGGTAAACCTTGCCTCTCCCCGGCCATGGCCAGCGCTGCCGGGAAATAACCGCTTGGCCAGCTCCGTTACGCAGGGCTCCCCTTTGATTACCCAGCAGCGTGCCCGCTTGTTATAGGAGAGCGTACCATATATGTGTCCATCCTGTTCAGCGGGACGTAAATAAGCAGGCAGCTGTGCCTGCGTACCAAGTTCTATGTGATTGTCCTCCCGCTTCATCAAAGCGCAATCCCCCATAATCGGTTGATGGATAGCGTGATACAGGGCTTTTGAAGAATTTCCCCCGGCAGGCTCGCATACCGTTCCACCAGCACGATCAATGCTTCGATGCGCGGACTTTGCGCATACCTTTCCAATTGGCGCATTAGCTGCTTTCGTTCCGGCCTGCCTTTTTTCACCTCAATGCCAACCGTGCCTGCCAGAAAATCAATACGGCACCGCGGCCCCAACCGCTCCTCATGAAGGAAAGAGATATTCTTATCCCGCAACGCCAAAGCCACAAGTGCGTGCAGGTCGTATTCGTCCTGACAAAAAGGCGGGCGCAGGCGGTGAAGTGCCTGCGATATCTCCGTAAGGCTGTATGGCATGATTTCCCTCCCATGCATCATGGATGTATTGTATCACGGGGCGGCTTTGGGCGCAATTCCTGCAAATACGCACATGTATGTAACAATTCATCGGAAAACAGATACATAAAGCGTATCGGGTTGCAAACTCCGCCTGTTTTTTGTATGATAATCGTAAATCTGTCTTTCACCTGGAAGGGGAGCTTTCATGAGGCGGCTTTATTCCGCTATCGGCGGACTCATTTTTTTGGCATTGATAGGTATCACAATGATTGCGGCGGGCGAAGGCGCGTTGGAATGGGTTGACCCGCCGGACGTTATACGCCCCGGCAAGGCAGTCCGCCTGAGCTTTACCGTTTCCCTGGCGGGAGACACCGCTATCCTTGTCAAAGATACATCCGGCAAGACTGTTATCACCATTGAGGAAGAATTTCCCGCCAAGGCCGGTCGGAACAATCTGGCCTGGGACGGGATGGCACTGGGCATGCCCCTTCGTTCCGGCGCTTATGTATTGCAGGTGGTGCAGGGAACGGCTGAAGCCTCCACAACGGTTGTCATCGGGGATTTGAGCCCCGTCATCCTGTCAGCAGTCCCCAGTGATACGCACATTGTTCCGGGAAAAGCCTGGTCACTGCAAGCAGAAACGAATCTAGAGGCTACATTGTCCTTGAAGCTTATCCAAAATTCAGGAGATATCGTTTTGTATGAGGCGCTTTTGCCAGCGGGAACCCATCAAATCCCCTGGGATGGAACGGCCAATGGCCAGGCACTCACCCCCGGCAGCTATGTCATAGGTCTTTCCTTAACGGATGAAGCAGGCTTTTCCTCCAACGGGGAGCAGTTCTCTATCACTGTGGAGGAGCAAATCAAGGAGGCACCAAAGGCCACAACCATTCCTGAAGTTGTATCCGTTGTGGAATCAGGAGGCGAAGCAACGCCCCATTCCCCAGCCGATTTCAGCAGTTATACCTGCAATCATGAGGCCTGCTTCTATAAACTGCCTATGGGCGTTATGGACGAGGCCGCCATCTGGGAGGCCATGATGCAGCCCATGACGGTGGTCAAGGGCGAGCAGCGGCAGGTGGTGAAGGTGTATTCTCAGCCCGATAAAAACTCCGAGGCTGTGGGAGAAGTAACATGTACTTCCCAGGGGCTGCACGTACTTGACACGTTGGACAACGGCTGGACACTGGTGGAAGCCTATTCCAGTTCCATTCACAGCAGCAAGATTAAAAACTGGGCCGGGTTCTTTTCGGGCTATATTGAGACCTCCAAGCTGGAAACAAAGAAGCCCAACCAGAAACATGGATTGTTATTGGACAAGCTCACCCAGCGGATGTACGTTTTTGAGGAAGGCAAGATCATTACCGAGCTTTTGATCTCCACAGGCCTTGTCAACAAAGAGCAGCCTTACAACGAAACCCCTGCGGGAGAATTTATGATCGTGAGCTGGACAGGCGGTTTCTGGTCTGGCAACATGTGGTGCGATTTGGCGTTGCGCATCAATGGCGGCATCCTGATCCACGAGGTTCCATGCTTTAAGAATGAAGAAACCGGAGACCGTGATTACAGGCCCTTTGAACGGAAGCTGGGTCAAAAGGCCAGCCATGGCTGCATACGGGTACAGCAAAAGTCAAGCCCCGAGGGCATCAACATGCGCTGGCTGTGGGACAACCTCAAGCTGAACACACGCGTATTCATCTGGGATGATGTTGGCCGCAGTATACCCATCCCTGATGACAGCGTTCCCTTGTACTACAACCCCGACGGCGGTCAGTATTATCACAGCGACGCCTACTGCAAAAGCGTCAAGGACAGGTATCTGCCGCTTACCGGCTTTACCTACGGCGAATTGGAAAACGACCCTTACATCAAGCTGACAGTATGCCCCTCCTGCGCTCCGCCCAAACGGGTGGCAGAGATCGAAGCGCTGAACGCGGGAAACAGGTAACATGCAAAAAATGCCGCCTTCCTTATCATTTTTGAAGGAAGGCGGCTTGTATGAGTAGAAGATCATTTGGTTTCATTTTTTCGAGGACTTTTCACCATACAAGAAATCGTTGAGAATATCCACATTTCTGGACAGGCTTGGCACCAGCACAGACATGCCAGATATCATCTTGCTGGCATAAGCACCCTGTGCGGGAATTTGCATGGACTCAAAAGTGGCTTCCTTGGCGGTCATCGCCGTGGGAATCAGGCGGATGGCATCCGCTGCGGAAATATTGGTCACCACGTTATCCAAATTATTAAGAACAAGTTCTCCAATCTCATCCCAGCCCAATTGCATGATTTTGTGAAAGGCCGCTTCCACCACGGTGCGCTGGCGGTCGGTGCGTGCAAAGTCGCTGTCGATTTTTCGTATGCGGTTATAGGACAGCGCCTGCTTTCCTGTGAGCTTTTGCAGACCCGATTTTTTCAGCAATCCGTCGTTCTGCTTTTTTCCTATCTGCTGATTATAGTACTTCAAAATACTGTTGAGCTGTGTCAATTCCTTTTTGGATACTTCAATCTCCACACCGCCTATGGCATCCACCAGTTTGGCCATACGGCTGAAATTGACGGAAATGTATGCGTCCGGCTCGATGCCAAAGTTTAGCTTCAACGTCTTGAGCAAAAGCTCCGGTCCTCCGTAGGCATAGGCCGCGTTGATGCGTGTGGAACCTCTCCCGGGAATTTTCACGTACATATCCCGCATAAAGGAAACCAGCTTGATGGTTTTTGTCTTCGGGTCCAGCTGAGCCAGCATCACGGTATCGCTGCGGCCGCGGCCTTTTGTGGTATACGAGTCAGTACCGATGAGCAAAAGCTGGAACATGTCCGTATTTGGTGCCTCAAAACCCTCGGGCAGCACCAAATACTCGTTCAGTTCCCCTTCCTCACCCTCGGGAATCGTCTCGGCCAACAATTCCAGAAGCTCTTCCTTGCTCAATTCCTCATCCTGTGTAAACGCCTGGGAGGGTACCGCAAAACAAATCACCGCCAGCATAACGCACAGCATCCTTGACAAAAACCGCTTTATCATGGCCATACATAAGTCCTCCTAGCATGCAAACAAATTTCGACAATTTGCCTGCTATCCCTTTTAAAACGGCCATCAAACAGAGAATCCTGCACAACATTGTAAAAAGCCTGCCGGCCAATTATTGGTAGTAATCCGGATCAAAGTTCAATACACACTCGTTTCCGCTGTCAATTTCCCTTGCACATGCTTCGATCTTTTCCTTCAAATCAGCCGTATCCTTCCAATCGGCAGGCACCATGACGTCAAAGAGGAGGGTGGTTCTGTCCGCATGCTGAACCCGACGAAAGTCGTGCAGCTTGAGCCTTGCGTCCACCGACGCCAAAAAATCCTCCATCCGGCCGCGAACGTCGATGGTCTCTTTGTCATCGGTAACGATGGGGTCCATATGGATAAGGAGCGGTATATCCATCTCTTTGGAGATATCACGCTCGGCAAGATCAATCAGTTCATGTATTTTCACAATGTCCTCTTTGGCCGATACCTCCGCGTGGACGGATGCAATGCTGCGGCCAGGCCCATAATCATGAATCACCAGGTCGTGTACCCCGAGTATGCCTTCATAGGACAGCAGCTTTTCGATCAACCTGTCGTTCATCTCCCTGCTGGGCTGCGCACCCAGCAGCCGGTCTACGGTATCCCTGCAAACCTGATATCCCGCTCTCAAAACAACCAAAGCCACCAGTACACCCAAATAACCGTCCAGGTGCAATGCAAAGAACCTGTCGGCCAGCATACCCAATAAAACGCCGCTGCTGGCCAGCACATCGGAGATGGAATCCTTGGCTGCGGCCTTGAGCGGCGCGGAGTCAATGGCTTTTCCCAGCCGGCCATAAAATAGATACAACCATCCCTTTAAGAGAATGCCTCCGGTGAGAATGATCCAGGAAGCCAGGGAGAATTCCGGAGCAGACGGTGTGATGATGCTGACAATGCCCTCTTTTAACAGCTCAAAGCCCATCAAAAGAATCAATACGCCAACGCCCAAAGCGCCAATGTACTCCATCCGCCCATGGCCGAAGGGATGGTCCTTGTCTCCCGGCTTTTGCGCCATGCGGGCACTGACCAGGGAAACAATGGAACCGCCTGCATCCGACAGATTGTTGGCGGCGTCCGCCGTCACAGCCACGGAGCCGGAGATGAGGCCGATCAGGAATTTTAAAAGCGACAGAAGGATGTTGATGCCTATCCCCACCGTTGCGCCCAGGGTGGCGTAAGCCGTACGGACGGTTTGATTGCCCGTATCCTGATGATTTTTGATAAACCGTTTGATAAGCCACCTTATCACCCCGTACCCCTCCGCAAAACCAAGTTTAACAGTCAGTATACCACATTTTTCCCATTTGTGTATCTATTTTTCCAAAAGTAACGGTTAGCTTATGCTCACCTTGCACGTTAGCCGCCATTCCATCTGTCAAAATAGTACCTTTGCAGCAAAACCCCTTTACTTTTTCCCCCTGATGCATATAATAGATGAAGTATATGACCATGATGGGGACGGGCCTGGAAACACCCCTTTCAAGCGAGCCGGCACAGGTGGAAGGCCGGCAAGGGAAACCATGTCAAATCACCCCGGAGTCTCCGTGCCGAAGGCCATAACCCAAAGCACGGGCGGGCTGCTCCCGTTACAGGGCCGCAAACCATGATGGTTTGCGCAAAGAGGGCGCTTATGCGCCAATCTGGGTGGTACCGCGGAGCAATCCGTCCCAAGAAAGATGGGGCGGTTTTTTTATACTCCGCAATGGAAAAGCCGATTATGGAAACGGGAGGTTCATTATGTATCAGAAAGTACCCACCGATATGAATTTCGCAGCCCGGGAAAAGGAAATCGCCGCCTTCTGGAAGGACAACGACGTCATCCAGAAAAGCTTTCATCACAGGGATGATTCTTTGGAATCCTTCAGCTTTTTCGATGGCCCTCCAACGGCCAACGGCAAGCCCCACATCGGCCATGTGCTCACCCGCTCCATCAAGGATCTGATCCCCCGCTACCAGACCATGAAGGGGAAGCGTGTTTTGCGCAAGGCCGGCTGGGATACCCACGGCCTGCCGGTGGAGCTGGAAGTGGAAAAGCAATTGGGGCTGGACGGAAAGCCGCAAATCGAGGCCTACGGCATAGAGCCTTTTATCGCTGCCTGCAAAAAAAGCGTGTGGAAGTACCTGCATGAGTGGGAGGAGATGTCCGAGCGCGTCGCCTTCTGGGTGGACATGGACCATCCCTATATCACGTATGAGGATAACTACATTGAGTCCGTATGGTGGAGCCTCAAGGAAATTGCCAAACGTGATCTCCTGTATAAAGGCCACAAGGTAGTCCCCTATTGCCCCCGCTGCGGCACCGCCCTTTCCAGCCATGAAGTGGCACAGGGCTACAAGGAAGTCAGCGACACAAGCGCTTTTGTTCGCTTTCAAGTGAAAGGCGAAAACGAGACATACCTCCTGGCCTGGACCACCACACCCTGGACGCTGCCCAGCAATGTTGCGCTGTGCGTGAACGCCAAGGAGGAATACTGCCGCGTCTTGGTAAAAGGGCAGACCTTTATCATGGCCAAAGCGCTTATTTCCTCCGTGTTCTGCGAGCACGACGCGGCGGCGGCCGAGGTTCTGGATGTTTTCCCCGGCGAAAAGCTGAAGGGGCTGGAATACGAACCGCTCTACAATTTCGCAAACCCCAAGGAAAAGGCCTGGTATGTGGTGTGCGACAGCTACGTCACGCTCACCGACGGTACCGGCATCGTGCACATCGCACCGGCTTTCGGTGAGGATGATGCCCGCGTGGGCCGTGAAAACAGCCTGCCCTTCGTGCAGCTGGTGGACACCCAGGGCCAGTTCGTCCCCGGCACACCCTGGGAAGGCGTTTTCGTCAAGCAGGCCGATCCTGCCATCCTCACCGATCTCAAGGAGCGAGGCCTGCTGCTCAAGACATCATCCTATACTCACAACTATCCCTTCTGCTGGCGCTGTGACACGCCACTTTTGTACTATGCCAGGGCAACCTGGTTTATTCGCATGACCGCCCTTCGGGATGACCTTTTGCGCAACAACCGCAGCGTCAACTGGCTGCCCGACAACATCAAGGAAGGCCGCATGGGCAACTTCCTTGAAAATGTGGTGGACTGGGGCCTGTCCCGCGAGCGCTACTGGGGCACACCGCTTCCCATCTGGCTTTGTGAAGACGGCCACAAGCATGTGGTGGGCTCCAAGCAGGAACTGCGCGGCATGGCGGTAACGCCCTTTGACGATGTGGAGCTGCACCGGCCCTTCATCGACCAGATTGTTTTGAAGTGCCCCCACTGCGGCAAGGAAATGCACAGGGTCAAGGAAGTCATCGACTGCTGGTATGATTCAGGCTCCATGCCCTTTGCCCAGTGGCATTACCCCTTTGAAAACAAGGAAAAGTTTGAGGAAAACTTCCCCGCCAATTATATTTCCGAGGCCATCGATCAGACCCGCGGCTGGTTCTACACGCTGCTGGCCATCGGCACGCTGCTTTTTAACAAGTCTCCCTTTGAAAACTGCATCGTCATGGGCCACGTGCAGGACAAGGACGGACAAAAAATGTCCAAGCACAAGGGCAACGTAGTCGATCCCTGGAGCGTGCTTGACGTTCAAGGTGCCGATGCCGTGCGCTGGTACTTCTTCACCGGCGGCGCGCCCTGGCTGCCCAGCCGTTTCTACAGCGAGGCTGTGTCCGAATGCCAGCGCAAGTTTATGGGCACGCTGCAAAACACCTACGCCTTTTTCGTACTATACGCTAACATCGACAACTTCGACCCCAAGGAGCATCCGCTTCACAAAGCGCAATTGTCATTGATGGATAAGTGGGTGTTAAGCCGCCTTCACACACTCATCCGCCTTGTGGGCAGCGAGTTGGACAATTACCACCTCACCGAGCCGGCCAGGGTCATCGGCGATTTTGTGGATGACCTGAGCAACTGGTATGTGCGCCGCAGCCGTGAACGCTTCTGGGGCAAAGGCATGGCCGGTGACAAGGAGGCAGCATTTATCACCCTGTATACCGTTTTGGAAACACTGTCCCGCCTCATCGCACCCTTTGTGCCCTACATGGCGGAAAGTATGTATCAAAACCTGGTTCGCTGTGTGGATGCGTCTGCTCCCATCAGTGTTCATTTGTGCGATTTCCCCGTTTATGAAGCCGCCTTCATCAACCCGGTCATGGAAAAGCAGATGGCCGCCCTCATCGATGTGGTACAGTTGGGCCGCGCCTGCCGCAACGCCGCCTCCATGAAGGTGCGCCAGCCGGTTAATGCGCTATATGTCAAGGGTGCTGCCTTTCAGGGTGAATACGTCGATCTGGCGGAGGATGAACTGAACGTCAAGCAAGTCATCTTCACCGAGGATGCCAGGGCCTTCACCAGCTACAAGCTCAAGCCCCAGCTTCGCACCCTGGGTCCCCGCTACGGAAAGCTGTTGGGCAAAATCAGCCAGCATTTGTCCCAACTGGACGGCAACGACGTGGTGGATGCCTTCAACCGGGGTGAAAGCGTATCCTTTGAACTGGATGGCGCCCAGGTGGTGCTTACGAAGGACGATGTGCTCACCGAGCCCATGCAAAAACCGGGCTTCATGGCCATCACCGATCATGGCGTCACCGTGGTCATCGACACCAACCTCACCCCGGAGCTTATCCAGGAAGGGTTTGTTCGCGAGGTCATCAGCAAGCTGCAGACCATGCGCAAGGACGCAGACTTTGACGTTACCGACCGCATCCACGTGACGTATCAGGCAGGAGAGAAGCTGGCCTCCGCCATCGAAAGCGGCCGCGCCATGATCGAAAAGGGCGTGCTGGCTCTCAGCCTTAACGTGGGCAATGCTCCCGCCGATGCCATCGCCAAGGAGTGGGATATCAACGGAGAAACGGCTTTACTATCAGTAAAACGCGCATAGCCGATAGATTACAATCAAGTTCCGGGTACGGGCCCCGAAGGATTCCAAAGGGCGACCGGAAAGCCCTTTGGCAGCGTTAAAGGCGCGGTACCCCCTCGACAAGGAGTAGCACATGTTCCTAGCCAACACATGGACGGATTATCAAGTCCTGGATACGGGAGATGGCGAAAAGCTGGAGCGCTGGGGCAAGGTAATTTTACGCCGCCCCGACCCGCAGGTGATCTGGCCTGCTTCCGACCCCATATTGTGGAAGAAAGCCCAGGCTCATTACCACCGCAGCGAGAAAGGCGGCGGCCAGTGGGAGTTCTTTGACAAACTGCCCGACAGGTGGACCATCGCCCACGGGGATTTGAAATTCTTTGTGCGGCCCACAGGCTTCAAGCATACGGGCCTTTTTCCCGAACAGGCCGCAAATTGGGTCTGGATGTCAAATCTGTGCAAAACCCGCGCTGCTCAAGGCAAAACGCCCCGCATATTGAACCTTTTCGGCTACACCGGCGGGGCCACGCTGGCCTGCGCCGCGGCCGGGGCACAGGTTACCCATGTGGATGCCGCCCGTGGCATGGTGAACTGGGCAAGGGAAAACAGGGAATTATCCGGGCTTCATGAGACAAGCTGCCGCTGGATTGTTGAGGATGCCCTGGCTTTTGTCCGCAGGGAGATCCGACGGGGCAGCAGGTATGACGGCATATTGATGGACCCGCCCAGCTATGGCCGGGGGCCGGGTGGCGAAGTGTGGAAGCTGGAGGATGAACTGTACGGCCTATGTGAAACCTGCGCTCAGGCTTTGTCCGATTCGCCGCTGTTCTACCTCATCAACAGCTATACCACGGGCTTCCAAGCCAGTGTGCTTTCCAATATCCTACGGTTATGCGTAAGCTCAAAACACCAGGGCACCATCGACGCCCAGGAATTGTGCCTGCCAGTGCAAACCGGCGGCGTGCTGCCCTGTGGGTCCAGCGGACGGTGGGAAGCACATGTATAGCGTTGTCTATGAGGACAATCACCTGCTGGTAGTCGTGAAGCCCCCGAATCTGCTTACCCAGGCGGATGCCACCGGTGATGACGATCTGCTTTCCCAAATGAAGCAATACGTCAAAGAAAAGTATCAAAAACCGGGGGATGTCTATCTTGGCCTTGTCCACCGCATGGACAGGCCTGTAGGCGGGCTCCTATGCTTGGCCCGCACTTCCAAGGCCGCGGCGCGGCTCTCCAAGCAGGTATCCACCCATGAAATGGGCCGCGAATATCTGGCCATCACGGAAGGAAATCTGCCGCCTGACGGCACGCTCAGGCATTATTTAATCAAGGATGAAGTACAAAACATGGTTTCCGCTGTGCCGGAAGGTGTGCCTGGCAGCCAATTGGCAGTCCTGCATTTTGACTGCATTTCCCGGATGGACAATACCTCCCTGTGCCACATCCGGCTGGAAACGGGCCGCGCTCATCAAATCAGGGTGCAACTCGCAACTGCAGGTAACCCTCTTGTAAATGACGCAAGGTACGGTCACGGTGTGCCCGGCAGGCAAATTGCCTTATGGGGGGCGAAGCTGACATTCGCTCACCCCACCCGGGGAGAGAAAATGACATTCATCAGCTCACCTCAGGGCGAAACCTGGGCAGAATACTCTGACGTGATCGGTCGTTTTCTCCTGGGGAATCCATCAAACTAAAAGGAGCATGGAATGAACAACCCGTTTCAATTCGAACTGATCAAAACCTGCAAGCAGTCCGGCGCCCGGCTGGGCGTTTTGCATACCCCCCATGGGGATATCGAGACCCCCATCTACATGCCCGTGGGTACGGCGGCTACGGTTAAGGCCGTCATGCCCCGCGACCTGAATGAAATCGGCGCTCAGATCATATTGAGCAATACCTACCACCTGCATCTTCGCCCCGGCGAGGACCTTATCAAGGAAGCAGGCGGGCTGCACCGCTTCATGCATTGGGACAAGCCTATTTTAACCGATAGCGGCGGTTTCCAGGTGTTTTCCCTGGCCGGCATCCGCAAAATCAAGGAGGAAGGCGTCACCTTCCAAAGCCACATCGACGGCAGCCGGCGCTTCATCTCCCCGGAAGTATCCATGCAGATCCAGCAGGATCTGGGCTCTGATATCGCCATGGCCTTTGACGTTTGCTCCCCTTACCCCTGTGACTATGATACCGCCAAAGAAAACATGGAGCGCACCCACCGCTGGGCAAAGCGCTGCCAAGCTGCCCACAAAAGGCCCGATCAGGCGCTGTTTGGCATCGTGCAGGGCGCATTTTACAAGGACTTGCGCAAGGAAAGCGCAAAAGCCCTTGCGGATATGGATTTTATTGGCTACGGCATCGGCGGGCTTTCCGTGGGTGAGCCCAAGCCCATCATGTATGAGATGCTGGAAGAACTGATGCCCTATATGCCTGTTCACAAGCCCCGCTACCTGATGGGTGTGGGCACACCGGACTGCCTGATTGAAGGCGTTTTGCGCGGCGTGGACATGTTCGATTGCGTGCTGGCCACCCGCGTAGCCAGAAACGGCACCATTTTGACCGGCCGGGGACGCCTGGTGGTACGCAACGCAGACTGTGCCCGTGATTTTTCGCCGCTGGAAGAAGGCTGCGATTGCTACGCCTGCCGCAATTTTTCAAGAGCCTATATCCGCCACCTGTTCAAGGCTCAGGAAATATTGGGTGCTCAGCTAGCCTCCATCCACAACCTGCGCTTTTTGACAAGACTGATGGAGCAGGTGCGTGATGCCATCAGGGAAGACAGGCTGCTGGATTTTAGGAAAGCATTCTTTGCAGGCTACGATATGAGCCGGAATTTCTAGCCGTCACAAGCCTTCATAGAGAGCTTTCCTGATTTCTTTCCCCCTTTGTCCAATAATCCCTTGCACGGCTCGCCATTTCTTGTTATAATCGCTTAGATACAAAGTTGAAGGGAGACCCAAATCCATGCTGAATATGCTTTTTGGCCTCAACGCAGCCCTGGCGGATGCCGCCACCACCGGTGAAGCTGTCGGCACCGATCCTGCCGCCGGCGCTCTTGGCGCACCCGACCTTTTGAGCACGCTCATTCCCATGGCGCTGATCTTTGTGGTGTTCTACTTCATGCTCATCAGGCCTCAGCGGAAGAAGGACAAAAAGGTCAAGGAAATGCTGGGTGCATTGAAGGTCACCGACCGTGTATGCACCATCGGCGGCATCTATGGCACCATCGTAGCCATCAAGGATGAAACCATCACCCTGTCCGTAGGCCAGGACAATGTGAAGCTGGTATTTGCCCGCTGGGCCATCCGCAACGTGGAAGAAGTCACCGTTGAGAACGATTCCGAAGTGTTGGCGTAAACAAAACCAACAAGCATAAACCCTCCCTGTCCTGCATACAGTTGAGCAAAAAGGACAGGGAGGTTTTTTTCATGTCCCAAACGAAGACGGCGCCCCGCAGGCGGGCACGTGCCAAAAGCCAGGGCGCGTGGGGCCGCATCTTAAGGGGCCTGATCGTAGCGGTGGCGGTATCGGCGGCGGGCATCCTGCTGTTTGCGCTTTTAATGCAGTGGCTAAAGCCGTCCGACGGCGTCATACGTGTATTCAACCAAATATTAAAGCTCGTTTCCATCGTTGCAGGCGTTATTGCGGCTGTTGGGCGCGGCGGCGAAAAGGGTTTGATTCGTGGTGCGGCTGTTGGCCTTTTGTATATGGGCCTGGGCGTTTCCCTGTACGCGCTGCTCACCGGCCAGAACCTTCCCTTCACCTCCTACCTGGGTGATCTGGGTATGGGTCTTGCCGGAGGCGGTTTGACGGGGATGATTCTTTCCAATCTCTCCGCAAAGTGATTGCAAGAAAAGGAAATTCAGTGTATAATACCTCCATTCCCATGTACACGCATATGGAGGAGGATTTCCATGAAGCATATCAAGACCATTGCTCGCGACTGCCTGAAACAGTCATTGGTTCACGGCGGCTGCGGCGAATGCCAGGCTTCCTGCCAGAGCGCCTGCAAAACCAGCTGCACGATAGCCAATCAATCCTGCGCCAACAAGGAAAACAATGCCGTACTGGCTGGCGGCGAAGGAAAGCTGAACCACGCCTTCGGCAAGTAACAATACCATATAGGCGACTGATCTAAGCGGGAGGCGGACTCCCGCTTCTTGTTGTTTCATAAAGAAGTTGTTTGGAGGAAACCATTTTGATCCATACCTTTACCGCGGTGAATCAGCCCATGGCGCTGGATGTGGGTTCCGGCGCAGTTCACGCCCTGGATGAGCTTGCCTATGAAGCCCTGAAGCTGTGGGATACGCTTGACAGGGATGCTATCCTTTTGACGCTTTCCAAGCGATTTGATCCTCAAAATGTGGAAGAAGTGCTGTCAGAGCTGAGCGAGCTTGAAAAATTGGGTCAATTGAACGCACCCGACGGCTATGACGATGTTCAGGTCAATGCCCCAGGCGTAGTCAAAGCCATGTGCCTGCATGCCGCCCACGACTGCAACCTGCGCTGCCGGTATTGCTTTGCGGATACCGGCGAATACCATAGCCGCTTAAGGTGTATGCTCTCGGTGGAAACAGGCAAGGCAGCTCTTGACTGGCTGGTGAAAATGAGCGGGAAAAGAGTCAATCTGGAAGTTGACTTTTTTGGCGGCGAGCCGCTGATGAATTACAAGGTTATGAAAGAGATCGTTGCCTATGGCCGGGAACTGGAAAGGCATCATAACAAGCAATTCAAATTTACCACCACCACCAACGGCATTCTGATGAGCGATGAGGTCATTGACTTCTTCAACCGGGAAATGGACAATGTGGTCCTCTCCATCGACGGGCGACCCGAGGTACATGACCGCATGCGCCCCACGCCAAACGGCAGCGGCAGCTACACCCATATCATTCCCAACGCGCTTCGCCTGGCCAAGTCCCGCAACCAGCAGCGGTATTACATCAGAGGCACCTTTACTGCCCACAACCTGGATTTTGCAAGCGATGTTCTGCACCTTGCGGATGCAGGCTTTGAACAGTTGTCCATAGAGCCTGTGGTGGCCGATCCAGCATGCGATTATGCCCTAAAACCTTCGCATCTTCCCCGGATTTTTGATGAGTACGAAGCTTTGGCCAAGGAATACATAAAGCGGCGAAAGGATGGCCGCTGGTTCAACTTTTTTCATTTCATGATCGATCTTGCCGGCGGGCCCTGCCTTCGCAAACGCCTTACCGGCTGCGGTGCCGGCAATGAATACGTGGCCGTCACCCCGGAAGGCGACATCTACCCCTGCCATCAGTTTGTCGGCCGGGATGGATTTGTGATGGGTTCCGTACTGAGCGGTTCCTTCGACACCTCCATCCAACAAAAATTCGCCGCCAACAACGTGCTTTCCAAGGAGGCCTGCCGCGATTGCTGGGCGCGCTTTTTCTGCTCCGGCGGCTGCGCCGCCAATGCCCACCTGTTCCACGGGGATATTTCAAAGCCCTATGATCTGGAGTGTCAAATGGAACGCAAGCGTTTGGAATGTGCCATGGCCATCTATGCGCTGGAGCAAGCATAACATCCCTATTCATTTTCCAGAAAATATTCATAAAGCGTTCATTATCATGTCAAAAATACTGCTTATACTATTCTCAAGTCCAACAAAGGAGGGATATAGAGAATGAAGGATCATCTGAAAAAACATTTGTTAGGGTATATTGCCGTTGCATTGGTATTCACCATGGCAGGCGCAAGTCTCACACTGCTGGCCGCAAACGGCGGCAATGCCAGTGCGGAAGTCCAAAGGCTGGCCACCAAAATCGAGGGCACCGTCACCAGTCCCTTTACGGCGGCTATTGCGGCTGTCCGTGACAGCGTTGTCGGGGTCAGCAACTACACTACCTACAACTATGGCGGGTTTGGCCGTTTCGGCGGTTTCGAATTCAACATTCCTGGCAGGGGAAACAACAGCAAAGAAACCCTGCAGGCTACCGGCAGCGGTGTGGTAATCAGCGGCGAGGGCCACATACTTACCAACTTCCACGTCGTGGAAAGCAGCACAAGCCTGAAGATCACCACCCCGCAGCAGACATATGACGCGGAGCTGATCGCCTACGATCAAAGCCTTGATATCGCCATTCTACAGGCGAAAGACCTGAATTTGAACCCTGTTTCCCTGGGCGACAGCGATACTTTGCAGGTAGGTGACTGGGCCATCGCCATCGGTAACCCCCTTGGCGCAGAACTGGCCGGCACTACCACTGTAGGCATCGTATCCGCCCTGAACCGTGAAGTCGCTTCCGGCAGTACCGACAAGTACGGTATGAGAACCGTCAATACCATGATCCAGGTGGACGCCGCCATCAACAGCGGTAACAGCGGCGGCGGCATGTTCAATGTGCTGGGTGAACTGATGGGCATCCCCACCCTGAAATATTCCGGCAGCCTCCTGGTCGGTTCGTCGGTGGAAGGCATCGGCATGTGCATTCCCGTCAATGCTGCGAAGCCCCTGATTGAGAAGGTACTCTCCGGTCAGGCCAAGGGCAATCAAACCGGTTCCAACACTGCCGCTGAAAATCCCAGGCCCCGTTTGGGCGTAACCGTGTCCTCCCTCAACCAAAGCAACAACGCGGCCGTTGCCGCCGGAAAACTCCCTGCCGGAGTTTATATCAGTGAAGTGGAGGACAACTCCCCCGCCAAGCTGGCTGGCATTCAGATTGATGATATCATCGTCGAAATCGATGGGCAGCGCATGATCACCACCACCGAAATGATTACCTACCTCTCCGAGAAAAAGGAGGGCGATATGGTAAAGGTCAAGGTGTACCGCGTGCCCGGCATCCAGGAGTTCGATACCGTTGACGAAATTCCCAAGGGTGAATACCTGGACTTCGATGTGACGCTCGCCATCCTGGATGAAGTAGCGCAATAACCGCACGATAGCTTAAGGACTGCGGCCCCGGCACCTGCCGGGGCCTTTTGTTATCCGATCCCGATACTGCTTGATTTTCAAGAACCAAACTTTTTTCTAATAAGATTTTAATCTAATATGCGATTGACATTCATCTAATTCTTGGTATACTATGGGAGAATTCATTCCATAGTGATCAAAGGAGTGTATGATGCATGTCTAATAAGATTGGCGGATACCGTGCCATCCTGCGCCACAAGCAATATTCGAAGCTCATTGCCGCCAATGTGGTCAACCGGTTTGGCGATTCCATCGATGCCATTGCCTTTACTTGGCTGGTGTACGAATTGAGCGGCAGCGCGGCATGGTCAGCGGTGATATTTGGTGTAAACATGCTGCCCACCGTTATTCTGGGTCCCTTTGCCGGGGCACTGGCGGAGCGCATGGACAAGAAATGGACCATGGTCATCAGCGATATTGTCCGCGGCATTTTGGTGGCGCTGACTGCCGCATTCTATGTGTTCAATGTGCTCACCCCGGTATTGATGCTTGTTATCACGCTGTTGCACTCTACGGTGGAAGCGTTCCGGATTCCCTGCGGAATGGCTATTGTACCAAGGCTGCTGCCAAAGGAGGATTATGATTTTGGCCTGTCACTTAACGGAAGCTTAAGCCGTGTGATGGAGATCGTCGGTCTGGCCATTGCAGCCGGAATCATCGCAACGCTAGGCGTTCCAGGCGCGATATTTATCGACGGTGTTACCTTCTTCCTGTCCGCTGTGCTCATTGCCTGGATCAAAGCAGGAAAAGAGCCTGAAAATGGCGAAACGGAAGAAAAACAGGATTACTGGCAGACGCTTAAGGCAGGCTTTTCCTATGTGCTTAAGACGCCCGCCATTCTGAATCTTTGTTTGCTGGCATTGCTGCTCAACAGTCTGTTGGTACCTCTGAACGCGCTGAATGCGCCTCTGGTCAGCATGTATAACCTTGGCCCGGAAGCCATGTCGGTAGGCGGTATACTGCTTACAGCGGGTGCCGCACTGGGCGCATTCATCTACCCGTACCTCAAGCGCCGCATCAGCGGCAAAGCGGTTACCATCGCAGGTTTTCTGGCCATTGGCCTCTGTTACGGTGCTTTGGTATGGGTTAAGGAGCTGCTAGGCGTGCCCTTTTTGTTCTTCATTGGGCTGTGCGTGACGCTGTTATTGTTCTCCTTGACTTTGGCCCTGTTAAGCGGCCACTTCAATGTTTTGGTCATGAAGCTGGTCAGCCCGGATTACTTGGCCCGTGTGGGTTCCACCATGGGTGCGGTATGCACGCTGGCCATGCCCGTCATTTCCTTCTTCATGGGGGGGTTGACGCTGTTGCTTGGGCTCAGCGGGGTGCTTTACCTGTTTGGGGGCATCTGCCTTGTATCGCTGCTACTATTGGTGAAATTCCGCATGCTGGACACCATGGATGAAGGAGAGAGCACTAATGGAACTGATATTTCATCCTCATAAGGATTTGATGCTGGAAGCGATGAGCTACCTGAACACGATGGCAGGGGAAACATCGCTCGATTCCATAATAAACAGGCTGGAGGGGCTGTATGCCGATACAGGTGACGCATCCATGCTCAAAATGCGTATGGAGCCCGTGCGTTCCCTGGCAGAAATCATTGACCTTAAGTTTTCCCCGGATACCAAGGAACTGGAGCGCTTTTTCCACCCCTTCTCCATTGGACAGGGGAGCCTTTCGCAAATGCTGGTCCTGTCTTTTTACGAGCCAGCCATCTCTAGCTGGACTGACCAACTGGAGAATATCCGCAAGAAGTTTACAGAGTTTGCTGCTAATCCATTCTCCTCCCTGCAACAGCTCAACATCGGCCGCCTTTTTGACGACTCCGATACAGATGGCAAAGAGGATGCCCGACCCCTTGTTGCACAATTGGAGGAGACAGGCCTTTTGGACGGAGAAAAATGGCAGATTTTACGGGCTATACATGATTCCGGTCCATATCTTGACCAACTGACTGCGGTGCTCACGCCGGTAAAGGCACTGATAGATGAAAA
Source organism: Bacillota bacterium (assembly GCA_023415145.1). Taxonomy (GTDB): domain Bacteria; phylum Bacillota; class Clostridia; order Christensenellales; family Aristaeellaceae; genus JAEWAH01. Next base: position 26,882 of record JAEZLW010000093.1, read on the forward strand.
TTTGTCCCTGCTGCAACCGGCGCTTGAGGATTTCGCAATCAGGTGGCGGGCCTATTTTGAGAAGGTTTCCTTTGAGTCTTTCCTGTCAGAGAACATAGGGATAGAAGCAGGTGATCTCACAGGCTTTGTTTTGCACATCTACCCCTCCATTTTTGAGTGCGGCGCAATCATGTTGAGCATGGAAGCGGAAACCAGGATGATCTACATGCAGATCGGCATATGCCTCCAGGAGGGTATCAGCGTAAAAACGCTACCGGTGGAAAGCTACCTGTTATTGGAGGGATTAAAAGCGCTTTCAGACAAGAGCAAGCTGAGCATCCTTTCCCATATCAGGGACAAGCGGTCATACGGCCAGGAACTGGCGAGGGAAACAAGCTTGTCCACGGCAACCATCTCTCATCATATGAGTGCACTGATCAACTGCGGTTTTATTCGCATGGAGCGTGTAGAAAACCGTATCTATTACCAAATGGACAAGGAAAACCTGCGCAAGTTCCTGAAAAAGCTGTCATTGTACCTGTTAAGCGGCGAAGGTGCAGGCACATAGTAATCTGAAAGTCATAACTCCTCTCCCCCATGCATACCTTTCATCAAGCGGATGCAAGGAGGGGAACTCATGGATACTACAAAGCAGTTCAATTTGTATCAGGATATTGCAGAGCGCACCGGCGGCGATGTATACATCGGCGTGGTGGGCCCGGTACGTACCGGGAAGAGTACCTTCATTTCCCGGTTCATGGAGG
>JAEZLW010000102.1 GCA_023415145.1 Bacillota bacterium
GGTTTATGCTTGCTATGCCCTATCCATTAATAGGCCCTCCATTACAATCGTTTACCGGGGATGTAATCTCCTGGTATAGTTGCACCAGCCGCGCCTCCCGAACCGCTTTCTTCAACTCACACTCCCAAACCACAATAACGCGCCATCCTGCCGCCCGTAATGCTTCGATGCTGGTAGTGTCGCGCTGACGGTTGCGCTCTAGCTTCGGCACCCAGTAATGGGCGTTTGACTTTGGAACGACAAAGTCTGAACAACCCTCGTGACTGTGCCAGAAACAGCCATGAACAAATATAACCGTGCGATACTTTGGGAGAACAACATCGGGTTTTCCAGGATAACGCTTGTCGTTCTTGCGGTAGCGCAGCCCATGGGCAAACAGGTACTTTCGGACAATATCCTCTGGCTTCGTGTTCTTGCTATGAATTCGAGACATATTGTAACTTCGGACTTCTGGGGAATGATTATCTGCCATACTGCCAATTCCTCCTTACACCATTCTCTCACATAACCTGCCAAAAGCCAAGTTGGGCTTAGGAATCGCTGCGTTAAGGCAGCGAAATATTAAAATGATTGCATTATCGCAGCGGATGTGATATAATATACCACGGGTGATTTATATGAATTTTATCGGAGAATACCTGAAAAGAGTACGGGTTGAACGAAAGCTTAGCCTTAAAGCCGTTAAGGAGAGAACGGGCATCAGCGATTCTGCTCTGAGCAACATTGAGACCGGCAAAACCGAAGTCCCCTCCCCTGAGCATCTGAAAAAGCTGGCGGGAGAATACCAGATTGATTTAGTCGACCTGTTCCTGAAAGCAGGATATATTGACTGCAAAGATTTATCAGGTTATCAGAGGTGTTTCCTTGGGGCGGATACTCTTTCCGAGGAGGAACTCATCGCCATCCAAAACATCATTGATGTTATTGTAAAGAAATCAGAGAGGTGTCCACAATGACCTACAGATTAGGCGAGCTTTTCTGCGGACCCGGTGGGATAGCTTGGGGTGCAGTAAATGCTGAAATCCAGAATAGGGATTTCTGTATCGCACATCAGTGGGCGAACGATTATGATGAGGACACTTGCGATACCTACCGTCGGAACATTTGTCCCCAACACCCTGAAACAGTCATCCACAAAGACATAAGAAAACTGGACTTTACCAGCTTGGCACCCATTGATGCCCTTGCCTTTGGTTTCCCCTGCAACGATTACAGCGTGGTCGGCGAGCAGAAGGGAATCAATGGGGTTTTTGGACCTCTATACTCCTACGGCGTGAAGGCACTTAAGCATTTTAAGCCGATGTGGTTCCTTGCCGAAAACGTGGGCGGTCTCCGCAACGCAAACGAAGGCACAGCTTTTGAAAAAATCATGAGCGAACTGCAAGCTGCCGGATACCGCATCGTGCCGCACTTGTATAAGTTCGAGCAATACGGGGTTCCGCAAGCCCGGCATCGCATCATCATCATCGGGATACGGAACGATCTGGACACGGTTTTCCGGGTGCCTTCCCCTGCGCCGTATACGGGTTTGAACAACACTTGCCGGAACGCCATCGAAAACCCGCCGATACCAAAGGATGCGCTGAACAACGAACTGACAAAACAGTCTGCCGCAGTGGTGCGGCGGCTCGGTTATATCAAGCCGGGGCAGAACGCTTTCACCGCCGAAATGCCGGAGGAGCTGCGCCTGAACATCACGGGCGTGAAGATAAGCCAGATTTACAAGCGACTTGACCCCGAAAAACCCTCATATACCGTGACAGGCAGCGGCGGCGGCGGCACCCATATCTACCACTGGAGCGAGCCGCGGGCTCTGACCAACCGCGAACGGGCAAGGCTTCAGACATTCCCCGACACCTATGAGTTTCTCGGAAGCAAGGAAAGCGTCCGCAAGCAAATCGGCATGGCAGTGCCGTGCCGGGGTGCGAGGATCATCTTCGAAGCAGTACTGAACAGCTTTGCCGGGATTCCTTACGATTTCATTGACTCCAATATAAACGAATAGGAGGGCACCAGAGTGGCGGTTTTAGGACGTTTTGTCGGGCGGCTGTATACGGACTGGGGTACGCGCAAACCCAAACGCAACACTGAATCCCGCCCGGAAATAGATGATGAAGCGTATATATCGATCCCACAAGCTGATGCCCGGCGGCTGTGTATCTATATGAGCAATCAAAGAGGGGCTGTGACAGAATACGAGTGGACATCTGCTGATGGGGCTTACGGAGGAATTCTGAAAGCACAAGGAAATGTTGCTGCCGGCAGTGTTCACGCGAAGCAATTTGCGGTTTCCAGCAACCTCAAGGGGTTAAAGAGTTTTATTGAAGATAACGAATTGTTTGACGGTATTGAAATACGAGTTGATATTATTGAGCCTTATGCGCTGATACTAACCCCTCTTTTTTAATAGCTCTATTGCACACAACACGCGGTGAGGAAATCCTCACCGTTTTTTTACACAGAAAAGTCCATATAGTAGTGCTCGTCGTCAATCTTCACGAACTTCACATCGATACGCCCATAACGCTCCAAGTCCGTTCTGGTCACATACGCGCCGTTTGCAAGTCCCAGTCTGTTCCTGAAGTATTCGCCCAACAGGGCGTTGCTTAAAGGCGTGGCGATTGCCTTCTGGTTTTGCTGTTCGATACGCAGGATCAGCTGCCGATTGTCGTCGGTCATGACAGAAAAGTGCGGCGGCGCGTCGATGGGTTCAACCGGGAAAAACCCAGATTTTGCAACTTTTACGGGCAATGGAATGTAGGCTTGATTGGGGTTGCGCCCTTTCCGCTGACCCCAGTTCAGTCCAGAGCGGACGCCGGGTTCACCTGTCCGCTTTGTAACCAATGACAGGGCGACTTCTTCGCTTTGACTGTAGGAGGTAACAGTTTCCCCAGCGTCCATAGCTGGCTGCTGATAGATTCTTACTTGTTCCTCGACCTCGGCATGGTGGCAGTATATCGAACTGCCGACCGCTGATTGAAACTGCGCCCATGCGCCTGCAGCATCGCATAGCGCCAGACTGCCGTTTACTTTCGCCAAGAAATCTCCCTGTTCAAACACGGCAGTTCCTGTGTAAGCCACGTAAGGGCTGTAATCGCGGAGCCAAATATACAGATTCGTGTTGATGTTTATGGGTTCGTAAATGTAACTGCACACAAAGTCCGACACGATGGAATGGAGTTCCCGGTAGCTCTCGTGCGCGGAAACCTCGACACCTGCCGCAGCCGCATCGATCATTAGCTCAACATTTACAGGTGACTTCAGATTCTTGATGTGGTTCTGCAGGAGCCACGACACCATGTTCGGGGCAGCACTTTTGGTCAGGATACAAAGGCGGTTGGCTCCACCCATTGCCGGAGCCAAGAGGATGCTTTCTGCAAGGCTCGTGTAACCCATCCGCTGCTATTCCTCCTGTACATCGTCATCTACATCGTAATACACGACATTGTCCGGCAGCTTAACGTTCGGCACCCATATCTGCTGACCGCCCCAGCTCTTCTCGCCAGTCATCTGGTACATAGTCAGTACCAGACTTGTTGGGAAGGAATTGCTTAGCGTCCAATCGCTAGATGACAGCAAAGCGCCTGTTCCTTTTGCTACATTTCTGCCTCTGCGGACAATCAGGATACCTTGACACACGGGCTTTTCAGACAGCAGCATATCGATGACCGATGTGAACGACGATACCTTGAAATCACTCAGGGATTCTACGTGCGTCAGTACTTCTTTGATCAGCCGGATGTTTACCTGATGGTATTCGGTTTCGTCAGAAAACGGCTGCAACAGACGGCTGATGTCCTCTATTGTGTTGTTTGTGGGATTCTGCGGAAAGTAGTTCGTGCCGCCCGACAAGGCGAAAACCTTTCCGTTGTCCAGCACATTCTTCCGCGTTGGGTTCAGACCTTCGGGATAGTAAATCTTGATTGATTCAACGCCCTTCTCAACCTGGGCAATGATGGAGTTGTTCGTGGCGTTGATGTCGGCGAACAGCTTATACAGATGGTCATCAATAAAGACTTTCATCATCCCCGCGTCGCGGTCATAACCGAACATCCGGCTGTGCTGCCACATGGTATCCGCCTGTGGTCTTTTTACTGTCCGGGTATAGTAGATGGTTTGAAGCCCCGAGAACGTAACGCCCCTGCCCAGCGTGTTGCCGCCGATGATGATATTTGATCCCGTTGAATATTCATCGCTGGATACAGATGCATCGGTATTCATCAGGAGCGTTTTGACTTTACCTTTTGTGAGCAGTTCGCAGACAAAATCATAAATGGCTTCGAACGGGATCTTTGCAGTCTTTGCTGGAGCGATGCTGTCGTAGGCTTGCTGGATTCTGCTGCGCATTGCGCCGCTGGCAACCTCGTCTTTGAACTTGCCTAATGCCCAGCTGATGTTCTGCTCAAAGTGGCTGTGTACCACCTTGCGGACGCTCGGATGAATCAGGAAATTACAGACCTTGCCGCCAGAAATTAAAATCTGCGCTGAAGAGGTCAAGTGGTGCGCCAGTGCGTTATACAAAGGCTCTTCCAGTTTGTCAATCAGCGCAATGCATCCGGGCATCTCCTTAGGGAAGAAGATGTCGCCGCCCAAGTACGCCTTGCCCGGTCTGAAATAGTATGTGAAATATGGGTGCCAGCCGGATTGCATCGTTTGCAGAAGGAGTGCTTGCGGCGTGCCTGTCACTTGCAGATAGATGCTCGAAGCCGACCGCCCTTTTATTTCATCCAAGTAGCGGTTAATCGATGACTGCCTGTCCCTGTTCACCAGCGTGTTCAGTGACGCGGCATCCGCTTCATCATCAATTATGAAGAGAGGATTCCCCATTATAAAGCCTGTAGAAGCCAGAATATTCGACCATTGCCGAAGCGTCCTGTAGTTTTTTTTGAGGATGACGATAGTCGGCATCATAAGCTGGTTCTCAGCGAAAATCTCTGAATCGTTTTCGCCACAGACACAGTAACCGTCCAGGTCCTCTCGCACCCGGTCTATCGTCTGCTGGTGCAGAACAATGTTGTCGGTGGTCAGGATGATGAACAGGGGGAAGCCCAAATCCGTCGCTGCGCCGATAATGCCGAACATCTGCCCGGTTTTTCCTGACTGAACATTCCCGAACAACAGACCCACTTCGTGGCTGGTGAACGAGAACTTCTCCAGATATGCCGGGGCAATCCCGCTGACTGTTTTCTGGATGGACTCGGCAAGCTGAGGATTCCCGCGATCTATGATTTTATTCAAGTAGGTTTCAAGATAACGCATCTGTTATTCTCCCTCGCTGCTATCGGAGGCTTCAAACGACAGCACCCACACATCAAGCAGATTGTCGTCTTCATCTTCTTTCTGTTTATCCGTCTTGGTGAGGACAACAGTGTTGCAACCGTATGCGGCAAGCATTTCTTTCGTGATCATTCCAGTGCGGTCGGTATCTTTTTGGGAGTCATTAACAGGCGAAACCAGTCCGGCAGCCGCAAGGCGACCTTTAATCCAACGCCCCATAATAAGCTCATCCCCGACGGCACTGAACTGCTTATTTCCGTCGCTTGTCGTATGCGCCTTGAATGTGTAGCCGTCATCCGTAACCACATAGAACGCGGCATTTTTTTTCGGGTATCCGGGGAGCCGTGTGATATGGTTGCTGACAGTAAACTGGGTTTCGTACCAGTTTCGCGATTTCCTCGCGTTCCTCGGCGCGGCGTAGCATACATTCAGATTCGATTTGGTGTAATGGCGGTTGTCGTCCATATGACGTTCGCCATATGCCGGAACCTTGATTGGCAGGATGAATGAAACTGCCGTTTCATGTTTTCTATATATATCCACTTCGCCTTCGGGAACGCGGCTAACAGCATCAACGCCTGTAAGGGAGTTGTTCACCTCGCGCATCAGCGTCATGCCCGTGATTTCATCTATTGGAGCTGAGATATTCGGTGCTTTCAGCTTGGCGATAAGGCTTGCAATTTCAGCCAGCTCATCTGCATCGTCTGTGGCAGCTGAAACCTCATACTGCCTGATATTTGAAGCCTCGGCTTTGATTGCGCCAAGGTTATGGGAGCCGATGAATGCTTTAAAGGGTTTGCCGTCCTTTGAGAACAGATATACTTTACCATGGAATTTCAAAGGGCGTACCAGCCGTACTTCACCGATACCCGCACTTGCCCATTCTCCGTGCAGCGCTTTGGCGGTGTTATATGTGCCCTCGGGCATGCCTTCCAAATAGTACATACCCATAATGAGAGATATTCGGCGGATGCCATGCTGTTTCACCATACCGCCCAATTCTGACAGCGATGCCTTGGAAACATAACCTACCGCGATTTCAACTTCATCAGCGTGCGACATCGTTTCAAGAAAGCAGTCAATGAATTTCTGCTGTCCGTCTCCAGCTTTGAGCGGGAGGATGCTTGTGTATAGTAGTTTCATAAGAACATCTCCAATCGGGCGATAGGGACACAATCCCAGAAAAGCCTAAGTAAAAAACAAAAAATCTCAAAAAGTATTCTTCAATCTTTATTTCAACACAAAATGCCGCTTGTCCTGCCTTTTACCTTGTACAAGATAACAAACCGCTTCGCCAGTCATGGCGATGCAATAATATGCATTGCTAAGCCGAGAGACATTTGCCTGGCGAACTACCATATTTTTATTCAACCAAATTGTGCCTTTACACTTTTCCATATTATGCTATAATTATTGCAGAAACCTTGATAATTCCTTATTATCACTTGATTGACATACTTTCATAGAGTCCACGGAGGTTGTAATCTGTACTTCTGCGATCATGAATATGGCTTTCGAGGTGCCATATGGAACACAAGATGAACTATAAGATGGAGCTTGATTCATTAAGAGGGAAAACGATAGCTATTGTCTACATATTCGAAATGGAAGACGCACCAGGTTTTCATCATTATGCTGTATGGAAAAGTGATATCATTTCCGGTTGGCTCAATGCGGTGCAAGAGCTAGAGTGCATGCCCTTTATTTTGGACGTGAGGACCTTTGCCCAAAAAGCAATGGATCGAACATTGCCGCATCTTGATTATGTAATTAACCTGAATTGTGGTAGCTATCGGCTCTCTTCAATGAGCATTGTTCCATCTGTATGTAGTTTCCTTAATATCCCATGCATTCCGTGCGATGCTGTTTCAATTGTTGCTAGCGAGAACAAAGAACTGTCCAACCTCCTTGCTGTCGCAATGAATTTGAATGTTCCAAAGCCCCTTGAAACTGCAAACTCAAGCGGCATTTTCAAGCCTCTTAACTTGGGAAGTAGTATTGGCGTTAAGAGAGGATATCAAGATGACCCTACGACTATTGGGGTTTATCAAGAGTTTATTCGCGGGTATGATATAACAATTCCGCTCGTGTATAATCCTTATGTGCATGAACTGGATTTGCTTCCTCCGATTCTCTACCTGCCTAAAACCCTTGATCCTAACTGGATTTACGATGAGGAAGAAAAGATAAGGGATGATGGTTTTACAACTCATCCCATTCTTGGGGTTGAAGACAAAACCAAAAGAGCGCTACTTGATTTTGCACATGTTTTTCCAATAACGACATTTGGCCGCATAGACGCACGGCTCAGGTGTTCACAGGAAGAGCTTTCGTCAAGTATTACAGAAGAACCATTAAGTATGGATAATCTCTATTTCGTAGAGATTAACTCCATGCCAACCATCGAGAAAGACGACTCCTTTGAATATGCATTTAAGGCAGCACAAACCTGCGAGCAGCACAGCTTTTTCACTTGCTCTCGTCACTATAAAGACTTGGTAAGTAAGCCAACTATTAACGGATTCCTGCTATCTTGTTCGATGATCTCTTTCGCTAGAGCCAAGTATTAAATTCAAACGGGCTATATCCATACTGAAGGATGAACTCCATTTTCTTTCCGCTCGCTATTGTAGTTATCGAAGGGATTGCACATCTTTCAAGAAGGGGAAAGGAGTTCTGGTAATGAGACGCCAGATATTGAAGCTGAAGCAGGCGTTCCGCAGCTCCCATGGTATGAGTCGCAAAAGCGACGTTGATAAGCTCACAAACAGGAAACTCGTTCAACAGAGATTTCCCTAATTTGGGGTTCTGTCGATATGCTACAGCAAGAACATTGAGAACATAGTCTGCAGCCAAGAAAGGTATTTTTCGAACCCCCATACCGTCGAAAATACGCCGCATTAAGAATCTAATCCGATTCTCGTCGACGGTGGTAAAGGAATAACTCTCTGCTACCATGATGTTGCTTTCCAGCGCGAGATTCTGCACTATTCTATCCTGATATCGTGCATAGTCTAGTCCTTTTGTCAAAAAATCAATTGCTATTGATGCGTGACCACAATACAAATATGCAATTCCGACATTATTATAAATATGTGACAGTCCAACCATACCAGGAACATTGTTCACTGCCTCAACTTGCAGTTCATGGAATGCTTCTGGAGTAACATTGTTGGAATAGAACTGTTGTACCAATAGATTGTTCATGCAGTAGATTGCGTGGTCCTCCATATTGTTTCTTTTGAATATTGAGTATCCCTCAAGATATAGCTCCTCTTTTCTTTGATCGGAACAGTCAGGCAAGAATTCTGCATAGCGATAGACCTGTGCTAAGAGAACATCATTTTTCAATGCAACCGCGAGTTTATGGGCATCAAGAATATCTTGACCACCCTGATCATTGCAGAAGATTCGAAATAGTTTCGCCATGCATTCAACGCTTCGGAGTATACCCTCATCCTTCTCAGAACTGCATTTAGCAGTTGATACTTCATCCACCAATCTGGACAAATCGCTCCTTATTTCTTCCTTTTCGTCAAACAACAAATTTGTTCGAAATTTGAAAAGCAAAGGACTATAACGTGAGATTATGGCGTTTTGCGCCCACTCGGTGTTCAGTAGTAGTTCTCTTTTGGTCCTCGAACACGTGCTGTAACATTGCTCAGCAAAAGAATTTATGAACGCATCAATGTTTTCTGCACCGCAGTTTACGACTTTATGCATTTCCTCTTCGCCGCTGTTGCGTATCATCTTGATATTGATACCATCTGGGCATGATGACAAGAGCCTCTTAGCTCGTTCAAAGTCGTTATCTTTTAAAAGAATGATAATAGAAGGACACAGGATGCTATTTTTGTTTAGGTGTATGAGCCGTGTCAGCGCTCTTCTAGTGATTTTCCCTTCTTGTAGTATTATTGGGTCGATAACATCTGGGCCAGCTGGTTGATGTTCATGAACAGTAAAGAGCTTGCACAACGATGTAACTGCTTCAGTTATAGTTGCGATGTATGGTGCAAATGATAATAAACCAACTAATTTTGAGACGGGTGCTACGGTCTTTTCGATCTTATCCATTGCCCGTAGAAACTGGTTTTTTATCTTTTCATCAGAGTCAAAGAAGTTGTTCGTGTTGATGAATGAATGGAAATAGTCATGGCCTCTTCCGACAACAAACCGTTGTTCCACAACAAAAACAGTAAAAACATCACTATCAGGTCGAAAAACCTTTTCGATTTCTGTCATGGCAACCTCCGTGGACTCTATGAAAGTATGTCAATCAAGTGATAATAAGGAATTATCAGCTATTTAGGCAGTGATAGTTTGCAATAAAAGCTTCGCTCTAGGGTGTTTTGCTGACAGAACGGCTTTGATTGCGGAGTTTGATACATGGAGGTATATTTGGGTAGTCGATATTGAACTGTGCCCTAGAAGCTCTTGAATAAATTTTATGTCAACACCTTCTTCAAGAAGAAGAGATGCGAATGTATGACGAAACATATGCGGTGTTATTCGCTTCCCAGGTAAAGCAAGAAGTGCCTCTTTCTGATATCATTACGCACAGATTCTTCACTAATTTTCCTTTTCCAGTAATTAATGAACAATGCATTCGTGTTAGGTGATAGTGTATTGCGCAATGCTACATAAATACGCAGTATTCTTATTACATCAGGTGACGCAATGTACACGATGGAGTTGCGCACAGCCATTGAAGGCGTGGCGACATTAGTCAACAGTTGGGATATGGAAAGCTCAATCCACAACATCTCCTTACCGGTTTGGATTCCCATCCCTGTAAACAAACCCACAGCTGCCGTGATGACCCAGCTTCGGGAAGCCGTTCTGCTGCTGTAACACGGTACATTCCTTTTTTGATCCGCTTCCATATGGCAGCGGTTTTTTATTGTACCCATTTTACCAATCAGGAGGCATGTACATGAAGGATACCCTTATGACTACCCTAACGGCCATTGGTACGGCGATTACCACCACACTCCTTGGCGGCTGGGACCGCGCTTTGGAAATTCTACTCATCTTCATTGCATTGGACTATCTGACCGGCATCGGCGCAGCCATGAAAACAAAAACCCTCAAGTCCAGCATTGGTTTTGAAGGTCTGATGAAAAAGGCCACCATCTTTCTGGTGGTTATCCTGGCGGCACAGCTGGACCGGATCACCGGCAACACGGCAGGCGTCTTCCGCACCGCAACAGCATTCTTCTTCATCTCCAATGAAGGGCTCTCCATCTTGGAAAACGTAGGCGAGATGGGCGTCAAGCTGCCTGCTTTTATAGCCGGTGCGCTGACCAAGCTTCGGGATGAAAACGATGCAACAGGTTCTCATGATGATAATGGCGACGGGAAATAAGCCGCCGCCTTTTTGATGGGAGGTTTTCCTATGACGGTTAAAACAAATCTTGGCTTGGTGGCCTGGGCACTTCAATGGGTCGGCCAAAGGTACTGGTACGGAACATGTGGCTATGATTGCACTACGAGCCTTCTGAACCGGAAAACACAGCAATACCCTTCTCATTATACAAACTCACGCATGGCGCAGTACAAGGTCGACATTGCGGCAAAGAAGAAATGCTGCGATTGTGTGGGGCTCATCAAGGGGTATTATTGGACCAAAGATGATGGCACTCAAGTGTACGGCCTGGACGGTCGCCCGGACAAAGGAGCCGAGGGCATGTTCAGTGCCGCCAAGGTCAAGGGGAAGATTGATACGCTGCCGGAGATTCCCGGCCTGCTGCTCTACAGCCCTGGCCATGTGGGTGTATACATCGGCGGTGGAGATGCCATAGAAGCACGTGGTTTCAAATATGGCGTGGTAAAAACAAAAGTGTCCCATCGGAGCTGGACTCATTGGTATCAATGTCCCTATATCGACTACATCAATGCCACACCTGATGCCCCACCCATCTCCCATAAGGAACCAGTGTCCCCTTCGAACCCAGAGCCTGAAGCTGATAATATGCGCCTGCTTCTTTTTCGTAAAGGTGTCAAAATGCTCCGAGGCGAGGATGTGAAGGCTGCGCAGACCAGGCTCATTGAACTTGGCTATCAACCAGGCAAAGTAGATGGTATATTTGGCCCTATTACCGAAGCAGCGGTCAAGGAATTTCAAGCGAACGCTAATATCGTTACGGATGGTATCGTGGGGCCTATCACACGCGCTGCAATGCAAAAG
>JAEZLW010000108.1 GCA_023415145.1 Bacillota bacterium
GGACAACATGGCCTTCGTCAACATTGTGAAAGGCGTATTTTACGTCACGGTAACCGCAGCGCTGATCTTTAGCTTGATCTATCAGCCTCTGAAAAAGGCGATCACGGCACAGGAGAATGTGCTGACAATCAATAGTTGTTTGGAAATGACAAACAAAGAACTGACCGAAGAACAAGAAAAGTTGATCGAATCGGAAAAAAAGCTCAGGGACAGCGAGCAGAGCAAAACTGTATTGTTGAGCAATTTACCCGGCATGGCTTACCGGTGCAGGTACGATCCTGAACGGATCATTGAGTTTGTTTCACAGGGGTGCCTTTTGCTTACGGGATACAGTCCGGAAGACCTGATGCAAAACAAGGGAAAAAGTTACTATGAACTGATGGCCCCAAATTACCGCGATGCCATACGCAAAAAGTGGGTACTATCCCTCATGCGGAAGGAGAAGTTCCAGGAGGAATATGAAATAATCACTGCTTGCGGCGAAGTCCGATGGGTCTTGGAGCAGGGCCAGGGATTGTACGATGACAATGGAAACGTGCTGACAGTGGAAGGGCTGATCATCGATATCACAGAACGCAAGCAACAGGAAATGAAACTAAAGTATTTAAGCGAGCACGATCCGATGACAGGCCTGTATAACCGTACCCATTTTGAGGAGGTGCTCTTTCGGGAGCTTACCACCAACGCCGCACAAAAGAATGCGCTACTCCTGGTGACGCTGAACAAATTTGGGCTTGTTAACCTGACCCATGGATACGCATTTGGCGAAGCCCTGATTCGGGAAGCCGCCAGGCAGATGGCGAGGCTTTGTGCTGCTGATTGCAGGCTGTTCCAGATTGCCAGCGACAGGTTTGCGTTTTATATACGTGGGTATGCGGAAAAAGCGGAACTTGAGGACTTGTGCGTTTCCATTGTTGAAACGCTGGATGCATGTCTTTCTGATACAGGCGTCCGGGGTCATGTTGGCGTGCTGGAATTGGAATGCTCACAGACTGGCGCGGACAATGCTTTGAAGCATGCCTCCATAGCCGCAGAGTACGCCGACGAAAGTATTACAAGCAGATACTGCTTCTTTGACAGGGAAATGGAGGCGGCATTAAGCCGCAAGGAGCTGATCAAAACTGAGCTGGCCAAATCCATCCGGTCAATGGACGACTCTTGCTTGTATCTGGAATATCAGCCGATTATCAATAGCGACTCTAGTTCGATACATGGCTTCGAAGCGCTGGCCCGCTTTGCCGGCGAAACGGTGGGAAAAGTATCGCCCGGTGAGTTTATACCGATAGCGGAGGAGGCACAGCTCATTGTTCCCCTTGGCAAAAGCATTATGAAACAGGCATTTGCTTTCCTGAAACGTTTGGAAAATGAGGGGTTTGGAGATATCATGCTCTCCATTAACATTTCCGCCATACAGCTAGTAAGGGATGATTTTTTGCCCGATTTGCTTGATAGTATAGCGCAGGCAGGTATCCGCGCGCAGAATATCGATCTTGAAATTACAGAATCTGTTTTTTCGGACAACTACCGGAAGATCAATGAAAAACTTGGTGATATCAAGGCAAATGGTATCAGCATTTCTATCGATGACTTTGGAACAGGTTATTCTTCCCTTGCCAGAGTGAATGAATTGAACATAAACTGTTTGAAAATCGACAAGCAGTTCATAGATAGGCTGCCGGTTATGGATCCCAGGGAAGTCATATCCGGAGACATTATTTCCATGGCCCACAAGCTTGGTCACACCGTGGTAGCCGAGGGTGTCGAACTTATGGAGCAGAGGCAATACCTGCTGGATCACGGCTGCGATTATTTGCAGGGATATCTGTTCAGCAGGCCGCTGCCTGAGGACAAGGCAATTGCATTGCTTGTCAAAGGTCCTGCCAGTCTCCCACAAGCCAAACCTCATACGAAGGAGGAAGAAGTGAGTGGAATACGCACTGCTTCATTACCGGGAAAAACTGGAGCATCCGGCTTTCGAAGCGCTTGAGAGGCTGGTGGGTTATGTTTCAACACATTATGCCATGGAGGAAATGTACAACGGAAAAGGGGAGTTGAAATTCCGCCGGGGCGGTAAGACGCTTTTAACCATCAACATACGTGACAACCGCCTGGAAGTGCTGGTGGTGTTAGGCAAGGAAGAACGTGACTGCTTTGAGAAGCAGCGGGAAATGTTTTCGGCCGCCATGCAGTCATGGTATGATGATAGCCGCACCTACCATGACGGGAAATGGCTGTTTATCAATGTTACGGACGATGGCACGGTTCCTGATATTTTACGCCTTGTCGCCATCAAGAAAAAGCCCGACGAAAAAGCCATCACCATGTGTGGCTACCGTTGTGATTTGTGCAAAGCATATGCAAGGAATTATCGAAAAGAAGACCGGCGGGCTGAATTGGCACAGGCTTGGATGAAGTATTACGGCCTTATCTATAAGCCTGAGGATATTCATTGTGACGGCTGCCGATGCATGAAAAAGGGTGCAAAGCGTGTGGACGATGCGTGCCCGGTGCGGGCATGCGTGCTGTCTCGAAACATCAACAGCTGCGCCGATTGCATAGACTATCCCTGTGAAGTATTCGATAAGAGAACAGGCTTATGCTATGAGAAGGCGCGAAAAGAACAAAGTGATACCTTTTGTGACATGGAGTATGAGCAATTCCTTTTGGCCTATGACAACAAAACCCGCCTGAACAGGCTGAAAAAGTGATATCTGGAATGTTATTCAAATAGATGAGATCTTTGCCATTATAGGGCAGAGGTCTTTTTGTATCAGGTATTCTTTATTCGAAATGTGTTCCGGAATATTTGTCCAATAAGCAAATGCACACGCAGTGACCGCATCACAAACCCGTACACCAATCCTGTGCTAAAATCGCATTGCCTTGTATGGCCAAAACATCAAAAGGAGAGGATAGGATGCTTGAAAGCAAAAAACAAAGGAAAGCAGAAGTTCATAAAAACGAATGTGTAGCCTGTGGCTGTTGCGCAGGCTGTTGCCCGCGCAAGGCGATAGATATTGTTGGCGGAGTATATGCGCAAATTATTTATGACAGGTGTGTAGGTTGCGGCAAGTGCGCCAAGGTTTGCCCGGCATCGGTGATCACGCTCACGGAGGCAGGCTTATGACATCAAAAAAGAAGCGCTGGTACCAATACCTGTGGATAGCATCCGCCCTGTATCTAGTCCTTGGTTTCCTCAATATTTTGTTTGCCTGGCTGGGGCTGATATGCTTTTTCGTTCCTTTGCTCATCAGCGCGTTGGGGGGCGGAAAAGCCTACTGTCATAAGTATTGCGGACGCGGACAGCTTTTGGAGCTTTTGGGAGATAAACTGAAATTGTCCCGCAGGCGGGATATTCCTCCATTTTTGCGCAGCAAATTATTCCGGTATGGCTTTTTGCTCTTCTTCCTGATCATGTTTGGAAACATGCTCTTTACTACCTGGCTGGTATTTTCACAAGCCAATACGCTCAAGGAAACCGTTACCCTTTTATGGACTTTCCAATTACCCTGGCACTGGGCGCATACCGTAAAATCGATCCCCCCATGGATAGCTCAGTTTTCCTTCGGTTTTTATGGCGTGATGCTGACATCCACGCTGATGGGCATTGTTACCATGATGCTATACAAACCCCGCTCCTGGTGCGCCTATTGCCCCATGGGAACCATGACACAACTGATCTGCAGGTGCAAAAGTGGAAAGCTGCCAATACAGTCAAACCGGCAGGCTTGATTTACAACTCATAAAGGCGCTCGCTTGCTTAACGGTCGCTTTTCTTATTCCGTTAAGCTTCTCAGTTTTTTCTTATCCAGCACCGTGATTCCTCCTCTTGACAAGGACACAATGCCTTCCTCACTGAAGTATTTGAGCATTCTTGTGACCACTTCCCGGGCGGTACCCACATATTTGGCGATCTGCTCATGGGTAAGGTGGATGGTATCCTCTTCCGTCTTGTTTATTTCATCCCACAGAAAAATGGCCAGGCGTTTGTCAAAGCTCATGAAAAGGACCTGCTGCATCGTCCACATCACATCTGAAAACCGTTCAGTGGCCAGTTGATAGGAGAATTTTTCAACATATACGTTCTGGCGGGAAAGTTCCTGGAAGGCTGAGGCGTGCACAAGCAGTACCTCGCTGTCCTGCTCCGCGTCCACATGCACATCAAAGGTGATGGTACTTAGCACGCAGGAAGCGGAGAGTACGCATACATCACCTTCCCGAAGCCTGTACAGGGTGATTTCCCGCCCTTCCTCCGAGAGCATGTATACCCGAAGCTCCCCCGACTTAACAAGCATAAGCCCCACACACTCATTCTCACCGCTGTGGATGTTGGTGCCCTTCCGGTAGCATAAAAGAGAGGCGCGGCTTGCCATGTAGCTTTTCTGCTCCAATGTCAGATGCGGCCAGAATGAAAAGTACTGTGAAAACAGGGAGGTTTGAAGATCGTCATTCATTGCAAAAAGATCCTCCTCTATGGGAAACGGCACGCTGCCTTTAGCTATTATACAACAAAATGAAAAGAGACTGATATGGAAGACCGAAAAAACGAAAATTATGTGGCCGGAAGGGGAAGCATATGCCATTCGCGAATACAAAGAGGACTTGTAAGTTGATAGGATATTGCTGTACATATTGGCTGGGAGGGTGCTTATGCGCTTTACGTACGGTTATTGGGTGTTGAGGCCGGAATACAAAATGGGCTATGCGGTGGAATGCTACCGCGTGAAGAAAACGCGGAAGAGCCTGCAAGTGGTGACGCTGAACAGGCATGTTGCAAATCGAGGAAATACACTGGATGGCCCCGCGCTGGAGATTGACTTCACCGCGCCTATGGAAGGCGTGATCCGGGTAGCCGTGACACATTTTCGCGGCGGGCGGCCCAAAACACCAAACTTCGGGATTCATGAAGGCACCGTGCAACCTGTGATTGATGACAATGAGACGCATTGTACGTTTCAAAGCGGGCCTTTGTGCGCGCGCATAGATAAATCTCCTAACGGGTGGAAGGTGGATTATCTGGGAGACGGGAAGCTGCTCACCACCAGTGGCTACCGTGGCATGGCTCATGCCTATAACATGGAAACGGACAAGGCATATATGTCCGATTCACTGATGCTGGATGTTGGGGAATGGGTTTACGGTCTGGGTGAGCGGTTTACGCCATACCTGAAAAACGGGCAGACCGTTGAAATGTGGAACGAGGACGGGGGTACTGCCAGCGAGATTGCCTATAAAAACGTGCCCTTTTACATGACCAACCGTGGTTATGGCGTTTTTGTGGATGATCCCTCCGACGTATCTTTTGAGGTTGCCAGCGAGAAGGTGGAACGGGTGCAGTTCTCCGTGGAGGGGGAAACACTTGTCTACCATGTGATTTACGGCCCTAGCCCCAAGGATGTGCTGATGCGCTACACCCTGCTAACCGGCAAGCCGGCGCTGCCCCCGGCCTGGTCCTTTGGGTTGTGGCTCACCACCAGCTTCACCACCAGTTATGATGAGAACACCACCTCTTCCTTTATTCAGGGCATGGCGGACAGGGATATCCCCCTGCATGTGTTCCATTTTGACTGCTTCTGGATGAAAGGGCTTAACTGGTGCGATTTTCAGTGGGACGATGAAACGTTCCCCGATCCCAAAGGCATGCTCAGGCGCTACAAGGAGCGGGGACTGCGCATTTGCGTATGGATCAATCCCTACATTGCCCAGCAGAGTCCCTTGTTTCAGGAGGGGATGGAGAAGGGCTACCTGCTGAAGAAGAAAAACGGCGATGTCTGGCAGACCGACAGGTGGCAGGCGGGCATGGGCATCCTGGATGTAACGAACCCCGCGGCCCGGGATTGGTTCTTAGGATACCTTCGCATGCTGCTTCAAATGGGCGTGGATTGCTTCAAAACGGACTTTGGCGAGCGCATCCCCGTAAAGGACATTGCCTATTTCGATGGCAGTGACCCCGTGCGCATGCATAACTATTATACACACTTGTACAACAAGATGGTGTTTGATCTGCTGGAGGAATACCGCGGCAAGGGAGAAGCCGTTTTGTTTGCCCGCAGCGCCACAGCGGGCGGACAGCAGTTTCCCGTACACTGGGGCGGCGATAACAGTGCAAGCTTTGTCTCCATGGCGGAAACGCTGCGGGGCGGGCTTTCGTTGGCCCACAGCGGCTTTGGGTTCTGGAGCCACGACATCTCCGGCTTTGAGCAGACTGCTCCGGCGGATGTGTACAAGCGATGGGTGGCGTTTGGATTATTGTCCACCCACAGCCGGCTGCACGGTTCCTCCAGTTACCGGGTGCCGTGGCTGTTTGACGAGGAAGCCTGCGATGTGGCACGCTTTTTTACAAAGCTCAAATGCCGCCTGATGCCTTACATTTACGGCAAGGCGGTGGAAGCCCATACATCGGGCATTCCTGTGATGCGGCCCATGATGCTGGAATTCCCGGAGGACGTGACAGCCCAAATGCTGGACCGGCAGTATATGTTGGGAGAAAGCCTGCTGGTGGCCCCCGTGTTCCATCAGGATGGCCATGCGGACTGCTATCTGCCGGAAGGGGAATGGACCAGCTTGTTAACCGGTGAAGTGGCAACGGGCGGGAAATGGCGCAAGGAAACCCACGGCTTTATGAGCCTGCCTTTGTATGTGCGGGAAAACATCGTGCTGCCCATGGGGAGCATCGATCACAAGCCGGACTATGATTATGCGGATGGCGTGACGCTGCATCTGTTCAGGATCGGAGACGGCGCTCGGATTACCACCGTGATCCCGGATCTGAACGGGAATCCGGCAGCAGCCTTCACAGTCAGACGCAATGGCAGTGCTTATACCGTGGAAACCGATGCGAAGAAGCCCTATTTCGTGGCGGTGCACGGCTGTGAAAAAGTAATGTGCGATTCCACTCCGGTTATGATGGATGGTTCCGATGTGCCGCTTCTAAAAGGGAATGGCCTACTTTATTTCTCGGCAAATTGACCCAATAAAGGAGAATACCTATGGCCCAGTACCCGCCCGTAATGAAGGGCATCCCCGCGCTTTTGCATGGCGGTGATTACAACCCGGAGCAATGGCTCAAGCAAAAGGAAGAAATTTGGGCAAAGGACATGGTTTTGGCCCGTGAGGCGGGGATCAACACCCTGAGTGTAGGCATCTTCTCCTGGGCTCATTTGGAGCCGGAGGAGGGGAAGTATGACTTTGCCTGGCTGGATGAAGTCATGGATATGCTTGCAGAAAACGGGATTGCGGCCATCCTGGCCACCCCCAGCGGTGCCAGGCCGCCATGGCTGGCACAAAAATACCCAGAGGTACTCAGGGTAAACAACGAGCGTCAGAAGCATCTGTACGGCGGGCGGCATAACCACTGCCTGACATCACCTGTATACCGGGAGAAGGTGGCAGCCATCAACGAAAAGCTGGCGCTGCGGTATGGCAAGCATCCGGCTCTGAAAATGTGGCATGTCTCCAACGAATACAGCGGTGACTGCCATTGTCCCCTGTGCCAGAGGGCGTTTCAAACATGGCTGCAAAAGCGGTATGGGACCATCGAAAACCTGAACGAAGCATGGTGGAACCAGTTTTGGGCGCACCGCTTTGATAGCTTTGACCAGGTCGAAAGCCCCACTTCCCCCTCCTGGCTGGGAGAAAATGAGAACCATGGGCAAAAACTTGCCTGGCGCAGGTTTTCCTCTCATCAACATTGTGACTTTTACCGCAATGAGATCGAACCGCTTAAGCGTATCACGCCGGATATACCCTGCACCACGAACTTGATGTCCACGTATCCGGGCATTGATTATTTTGCCCTGGGCAAGCAGTTGGACAGGTCAAGCTGGGACAACTATCCTGCATGGACGGGCTCGGTGAAGGACGCGCAGATCGGTGTGCATGCAGCATTCAATCATGATCTTATGCGCGGCGTGGGAGGCGGCAAGCCGTTTTTGATGATGGAGTCCTGTCCCGGTCCTGTGAACTGGCAGCCTGTGAACGCACTTCGCCGTCCGGGGACAATCCTTATGCAAAGCCTGCAGGCTATCGCCCACGGATCGGATTCCGTGCAGTACTTCCAGTTCCGCAAAAGCCGGGGCAGCTTTGAAAAATTCCACGGTGCGGTGGTGGATCATGCAGGTCATGGGGATACCCGCACTTTCCGGGACGTAGCAGGCGTTGGGGATGCGCTCAAAAAGCTGCATGCGATTGCGGGCTCTGCTCCTGAAAACAAGAT
This sequence comes from Bacillota bacterium, assembly GCA_023415145.1. Classification (GTDB taxonomy): domain Bacteria; phylum Bacillota; class Clostridia; order Christensenellales; family Aristaeellaceae; genus JAEWAH01. The sequence goes on from JAEZLW010000108.1 coordinate 8,216, forward strand.
TGCCCTGGTGTACGATTGGGAAAACCGCTGGGCTTTGGAGGATGCGCGGTTCGGCCATGCGGACAAGAACTATGAAAAGACAGTGCGCACCCATCATGCCGCTTTGTATGTCGCCGGTTTCGGAGTCGACATCATCGACCAGACAGCCGATCTTTCAGGCTATCGCATTGTCAGCGCCCCCATGAGCTATATGCTTCGGGATGGATTTGCGGGTAAGGTGCAATCCTTTGTACAGGCGGGCGGAACATTTGTGCTGACCTATGTCTCCGGTTACGTGAATGAGGAGGATCTATGCTTTCTTGGCGGCTTCCCAGGACCTTTGATGGACGTGGCCGGGCTGTGGGCCGAGGAGGTGGATGCGCTTTTCCCGGAAAATAAAAACAGTTTTGCTTGGCAGGGAAAGACGTATGAGGCGTTTGATTTTTGCGAGCTGACACACGTAAAAACCGCTGAAGCGCTGGCTATCTATGAACAGGATTTTTACAAAGGCATGCCGGCGCTTACAAAGAACAGCTTTGGCACGGGCTGCTGTTACTACATTGCAGCCCGTACGGGGGATGATTTCCTTTGCGATTTCTACCGTTATGCTGCCGGTGAAGCAAATGTCGATCCGCTTATAGAAATCATCCCACAGGGCTTGGGCGTGGCCAAACGCGTAGGGGAAAACGGACGCGAATTCTTGTTTGTCAGCAATTTTCTGCCTGCGGAACAGACCGTAATACTGGCCGGGCAATGGCAGGACATGCTGACGGGAGAATACGTTTCCGGTACAACCGGGCTTATGCCACGCAGTACTTTGGTGCTTTGCAAAACGAATGGAGTTTAACTTTATCAAATATAAAAGCATGAAAGCCATTGGTTCGCCAATGGCTTTCATATGTCTCGGCTTGTTTTTTGTCACATGTACTGTCTTAGGATAGCCCCCGACCTTGGCAGTGACGGCAGCAGCGGCCTGAGCGCTTTATGCAGTTTCTCCTGCTGGAGCGCCAGCGGCACGATCCAGGCCAGGAAGGCGTAATCGGCAGCAGCGGCGATTCCGCCCTGCATCAATGTGCCCGCCGTGCCCAAATAAGCTGTCATGACACGGCCCACAACCCATGGCAATGGCTGTTGCACCGAGGCCATGGCTTCCTTCAGTTCCCCTAGCCATCGCAATGCTTCCTGATTGATTGTTCCTAGATAAGATGAAAATTCTTTGAGTGATTCTGCGCAGATGGCGGGCAATGCTTCTCCCGCACAGGAGGAATGTTCCATTTGGAAGGAATGCGAAGACTCCGGCAGGATCAGAACGGGCCATGGAGACAGGTCGTAGCTCAGGTGATTCAGGTAAGCGGTGGGGGATTTGGATAGCAGCAGCGTTTTCAGGCTTTCGTGCCCTTCTTCCGGGCATACATAAGGTGTCGCTACGCACACTGGGCTCATGGTACCGCAGGGTGCATCCATAACCACGCTTTGCTCTTGGCATGTTTGCACGGCAAAGGCTTCTTTCAGCCCCAGCGCTTCCATGCTGAGCCTGGCAAAGCGAGATGCTTCAGCAAGGCTTGTATGTACCAATTGCACCCTTTGGCATTGCGAAAACAGCGTCAGAAAGTGCACCGCGTCCTCCTGCTTGAGCGTGCCCCATTCCCTTGCGAACGCTTCCTGCAACGAGGCAATCATGCGGGCCGGCTGCACTTTTGTGCCCACAACAGGAGAAAGGCGAAGGGGCAGGGGCGGCCTGTCCATCGATAAATGACAGCCCTTGGCAAAGGCCTGCAGCCTGGTTGGAAGATCGCAACGAATCATTTCATCGCATACCGCCTGCAGAGCGTTCCGCTGGTCAATGAGTTCCGCTAGCTGCTTTGAAAGGGAAGCTTCCGCCTCTTGGCAGGAAGCTATCTCCTCCCGAAGCTGTTTTAACTTCAATGTATGTTCCTGCTGGGATGCGGACAGCACTTCTTCACGGTAGGCGGCCTTGTTTTCCTTTGCCTTGTCCAGTTGAACCAGCAATGCCAAACGTTCAGCCTCCAGTTCTTGCAGTTGCCGGCGCATGGAAGCTACCAGCAGGCTATCGGGTTCTCCTGCATGAAACAACTTTTCCAAGCGCTTTTGCATACCTGGCAAGGCAAGCAGCATCTTAAGCACCTGCTGCTGCGCCTCGGGGATGGCCCATGCTTCCTCGGCTGCTTCCTTGAACAGTTCCAGCGGATTTTCCACATGACGCAAATTGGCCCCCTGCTGCAATTGAGCACTGGGTGCATCATACTTGGCAGCGCGCCATTGGGCGTCAACCACCTCATGCAGGGGATTGCGGGTTCTGGAAAGCCGAGTACGGGGTATGGCGTCCGTATACAGTGGCGTGCCTGAAAGTACCGCGTCTTCCGGCACGGCAGCCCGGACGGGCATTTGAACAACCGGCGGGCGGCCGAAAGCAGTCTGCGATGCAATTGGAGCATCCATGGTCAAGATTCGGGTATCTGTGCGCTTTGATAAGGGCGTCAATTCGTCATGGGTTGAATCTTCCTCTTGCATGAAGTGCACGGATGCTGAGGCAGACTGAACCGGCCAATAGAAAAGACGCTGCTTTCCGTCCGGCAAAGTTAAGGTGTGCAGTTGTTCGACAGGTGGTACCTGAGCTGCTTCAATGACCTCTTGCCCCATGGATAACGGGCCAAACCATTGATCCCTAACACGCACATAACCCTGCGGCGTAATCAAAGAGGACGCTTTTTGCGGTATTTCCTCCGTTGTTTGGGCTTCAATAATCTCATAAACCAATGTATCAGGCAGTGCGTGAATTACATCCGAGTAGAGGATATATTGATTATTCTCCCCTTTCTCGGGAGCGTAGTTTTTGTTGGTACGTATTTTGTTGGCTTCTGTGGGATATGGTGTCAGATCAATGATGCATAAGTGGCCCAGTGTTCGCATTCTGTCTTTAAAGTTTGCCTGCTCATTTTTGTCGGGAACGATGCGGGCAAAACCCTCATCCGGTAATACAGACAGTTCTTCCTGCGTACAGGGCCCTGCGCTGTTCAACAAGGGACGCAATCTGAAAAAGGCCCGCTGCGCATTGTCCTCTTCCAAAAATGCCATAGTGACCCTGTCGGAAAAACTCATAAAAATGCCTCCATATATAATTTATAACATCATATTAAACGCACATTCGAAAATGATTATGTATATTTTACCAACCCAAATTGTTTTCGTCAAGGGCTCTTTGTTGATAACATGAAAATCAAACCAGATTGTTGCTTGTATAGGGTATTTTCTTAACTATTTCGTCAGAATGTAAAAAAGCCCAATTTTGTCTTGACATCTTAATAAATTCGTAATATATTTAGCCTCGGAACGAATCGTTCCTGCCAGGATGATGCTTCACGGCATCTGTTCAAAAAATACAGGCTGCCTGGCGGCCGGCGCGTACCGCTTGGCAATCAAAGTCCCTGGCCGGCATTTGCACCGCCGCAAGACTCCCTCTTGTGCGGCCTGCATGAGTTCCAACTGGCCAGTATCCGGGGCAATGAAAGGGAGGGTCACATGGTTCATCTTATGAATGGCAAAAGAGTAGTGCGAAAAATGCGAATGGTATGGGCGGTTATTGCTGCTAGTGCAATCCTTATGACCGTATCAGGTGCGATTGCGGCTCAAAAAGGAGCGGTGATTACCGATGCGCTTATACTTAGGCAAAAGGCCGACACAGAATCCAAAGCGCTGCAAACATTGCGTGAAGGCGATACGCTGGAGATACTGTCCACTTCAGGCGACTGGTACAAGGTGTCCTACGGGCGATTTTCCGGTTATGTAATGAAAAAGTATGTGATGGCTGTAGAAAGCGCATCAAGCGCCTTGGAGAAAGCGATCGCCAAGCTGGGCGACGCACCGGTTCCTATGTGCAAGGGTGATACGGGAAGCGATGTGAAGAAGCTTCAAAGAGCGCTGGAGATTGTCGGCGTTTATACCGGCAGCATCGATGGCTCTTTCGGAGACCTGACTGAAGAGGCTGTGAAGACGTTTCAAAAGAGCAAAAGGCTGACGGAAGACGGGGTGGCGGGCAACGATACCATCAAGGCCTTGTTTTTTCAGGAAGCTGCCAAGCCTCTGGAAGAAGATAGGGGGATGGATGGCATCAATTCCCTTAGTGACATCGGGGATGCGCCAGCCACATCGGAACTTGGCGACAGCGGAACCAAGGTGAAGAAGCTGCAGCAGGCTCTGAAACTGAAGGGATATTACAGCGGCACTATCGACGGTGATTTTGGTGAGGCAACCGAAACGGCAGTAAAGGCTTTCCAGAAATCCAGGGGTATGTCCCGGGATGGGATTGCTGGAAAGACAACCATATACATCCTGTTTGGAGAAAGAGCTGCCAATGCGGATGAAAAAAATTACAAAACCGAGAAGCTGGATTGGTTTGACGGCGGCAGCAACGCAGTGCCCAAAGGCGCAACTTTTACCGTGAAGGATGTACGCACCGGAAAGACATTTAAGTGCAGGCGTTGGTCCGGCTACAATCACATGGATGTGGAGCCTCTTGAACAAGAGGATACTGCTGTGATGAAAAGCGTATTCGGTGGTTCCTGGAGTTGGGACCGGCGTCCAATCCTGGTGCTGTACAACGGCCATGTGTATGCTTGTTCCATGAACGGCATGCCCCATGGGGATGACAGCGTCTCCGGTAACAATTTCGACGGTCATTTCTGCATTCACTTTTACAAGAGCAAGACGCACGCCACCGACCGTGTGGATGAGGAGCACCAATACTGCGTGAACATCGCAGCCAATGCCAAGTGGTAAAAGCTTTTGAGGGACTGTGATGGTTAAAGCAAGAAGCCCCGGCAATTTTCCGGGGCTTCCTGTGTTATGGGGGCGGTGGCGGACTTGCCTTTTCATGGCCACGTTTAGCTTTGCCTTGAATCTCCGGTACAGGCGCTACAACATTTTTTGGGAAATGGGTAATGCTGTTGCTTTCGGTCCCATGGGGTGCCTTAGGATCAGGTCTCCTCATGCCCTTTTTAGCCATATGCTTCACCTCGCTCTCATAGTATTGGTATTAGCAGGAGAACTTTAAACGATAAAAAATAAATATTTGACCTTGTGATTTTCCGTGGTTTTTTGTATAATCAACGCTGAGCGGTCTGGGTGACCGCTTTTTCAACGTAAAGGAAGCAAGGGAGTTTTCATGAAGGATTGTATTGTTCTTTGCGTATTTGGTACCCGGCCAGAGGCTATTAAAATGGCTCCTTTGGTGAAGCGGCTACAAAAAATGCAGGGAGTCAGAGGACTCGTATGCTTAACCGGTCAGCACCGGCAGATGCTGGACCAGGTGATGGAGCGGTTTTGCATTCAGGCGGATTATGATTTGAACCTAATGCGGCCAGGTCAGACACTGACAGAGATCACTGCCCGGGTACTTCTTGGCATGGACAAGGTATTAGAGGAATGTCGGCCTGATATTGTTCTGGTGCATGGCGATACCACGACCAGCATGGCGGCTGCATTGGCGGCGTTTTATCGAAAAATTCCTGTGGGTCATGTAGAAGCCGGCCTGCGTACGCATGACAAGTATTCTCCCTTTCCAGAGGAAATGAACAGATCCATTACCGGGCGCATTGCCACGCTGCATTTTGCACCCACGGAGGAAAACAGCGAAAATCTGTATCATGAGAACATCCGGGAACATGTCTATGTAACCGGGAATACCGTGATTGATGCACTGATGGCCATGGTGCGGAAGGAATATATCTTCCAGGAAGAAGCGCTCCGGGCGCTTGATTTTTCTTCCGGGCGTATGATACTTCTTACCGCGCACCGCAGGGAAAACCTGGGGGAACCGCTTCACAATATCTGCCGCGCAGTCCGCCGCATTGTGGATTCGCTGCCGGACGTACAGGTGGTATATCCCGTTCATATGAATCCGGCGGTTGGGGAGCCTGTCCGCGCGCTGCTTGGCAATATGGAACGCGTACATTTGATGCCGCCCATCGACGTGGAGGATATGCACAACCTCATCGGGCGATGCAGTCTGGTGATGACGGATTCCGGAGGCTTGCAGGAGGAAGCGCCGGCTCTTGGCAAGCCGGTGGTGGTGCTGCGTACCGAAACGGAACGGCCGGAGGTTGTGACTGCGGGCAAGGCGGTGCTGGCCGGCGTTCAGGAGGATGATATCGTACAGGCTGTACTGACGCTGCTCACCGATTCATCCGCCTACCAGTGCATGGCAAAGGCCATTCATCCTTATGGAGATGGGCATGCATCCGAAAAAATCATTCATGCAATCATGAACTGGTATCAAAACAAGTGAAAATATAATTCAAGAAAACGGCCTGTCACTTTAAGCGGATAGGCCGTTTTCTTGTTGCACAGACTTTATGGCGCTACCCAGCCATCGCCGCCGCAGGTAACGCAAATGATGCCTCCTTCACCCAGACAGCTGGCGCAGACATAAGCGCCTTTGTATAGCGTATCGGCTCCTGTTCCGTATCCAAGACCATCGCAGAGGGAACAACTGCGTTTGTAACCAGTTCCATTACAGATGCGGCAAAGAGTATTTTCAGCAGAATAGGAAGGCGCATTTATGCCCGGTATCTCGATGGGTCCAAGGAGAGCATCCAGCGAGGAATCGGAGAAGGGATCTGATGGTTCATAGGAAGGATATGCGGTTTCAGGCAGCTGCTTCATGTCCAGGCAGAATACGCCGTCATAGACTGTAGCCGATTCGCCCGTGCCCCAGATGGTGCTATCAAATGTGGCTAAAAACTGCCCCCAGATCACACTGCCATCCTCACTAACGCCGTCTATTTGGATGGTCCAGGCTGCATGTCCTCCCGCAAAGCCAAAATAGTCATCTCCACCGGTTTCGCAAGCAAGGGAGGAGTAAGTCGTGGCGTGGATATAATCGGAGTAGGCGATGCCTGCATTGGAAAATGCATTGTCCTCACCGCTGTAATAGACACTTCCAGTTTTCGCATCAAAGGGAATATAGAGCATGATGGCTGAAAGCGGGAAGCCATTGCTGTCAAGCCTGCTGAAGGTAGGTGCATACCCCATCAGTTGATAGAAGGAAGTCAGTGACATGTAGTGGGTCTCATCATTGATCAGGGCGGTCATGGTATTTGGGGCGATGGTTGAGGCTTTCGCAGCCGTGTTTACGCTTGATGCGAATAAAAAAACGCAAAAGAATAACAGCAGCGCCAAAAGCCTTTTCGAGATGAATGTTTGTTCGCGCATGAGATTGTCCTTTCTGGATTTGCTGATCTATGGAAGTCAGATACCTTAATTCTGTAATAAAAGAAAAACTCCTGTCAAGAAACAGAAGCAATACGATGTATTGTTGAAAAAACAGACAAAGTGATATGAATGCCTAAGGTTTTCTGGAAGGGTTCCGTACCATCACCACACCAGCGGCGGTAACTGGGTGAGGTGGAGGAAGCTGACAAAACATGTGAATCGTCGGTAGTGCAGCAGCGTGCTGATTGAACTGGGTGAACGGGGGAAGGCTCTTTTTCCCAAAAGCCTTCTCCCGCCATACCTACAAAAATTACTTCCTGAAGCAACTCCGGCCCGGATACCGTGCCGCCGGGCCCAGACAGTCTTCAATACGAATGAGGCGGTTATACTTTGCTACCCGCTCACTACGGCTGGGCGCGCCGGTTTTGATCTGCCCGGCGTTGACTGCTACGGCCAGATCGGCAATGGTTGTATCCTCCGTTTCGCCCGAGCGGTGTGAAATAACGGCGGTATAGCCGGCTTGATGCGCCATTTTTATCGCTTGCAGCGTTTCTGTAAGAGAGCCGATCTGATTGAGCTTGATGAGTATGGAACTTGCGCAGCCTGAATCGATGCCTTTTTGCAGCCTTTTCGTGTTGGTGACAAACAGGTCGTCGCCTACCAACTGAACCTTGTTCTTTAACTGGGCAGTGAGCTTCTTCCAGCCCTCCCAATCCTCCTCGTCCAAACCATCCTCGATGGAGGCGATGGGGTACTTCGCAACCAGGCTGCTCCAGTAGCCGATCAGTTCATCAGTGGTGTAGCGGATATTGTGCTTGGGCAGCAGATAGCCGCCGCCTTCATTTTTCCATTCACTGGAGGCTGCGTCAATGGCCAGCATGAAATCGTCATAGGGCTTGTAACCAGCCTTTTCAATGGATTTGAGCAGGTATAAAATGGCCTCCTCGTCACTGTTCAGGTTCGGCGCATAACCGCCTTCGTCTCCTACGGCGGTGGAAAGGCCATCCTTTTTAAGCAATCCTGCCAGGGTGTGGAATACCTCCGTGCACCAGCGCAGTCCTTCTGAGAAGGATGGCGCGCCTACTGGCATGATCATAAACTCCTGGATGTCGATGTTGTTGGCCGCATGCGCTCCGCCGTTCAACACATTCATCATGGGCACAGGAAGCGTATCCGCGTTGACACCGCCCAGGAATTTGTACAGCGGCAGATCAAGCGCTTTGGATGCGGCCCTTGCGCAGGCCAAGGAAACGGCCAAAATGGCGTTGGCTCCCAGGCGCGATTTGTCCAAAGTCCCGTCCAATTTGATGAGGGTTAAGTCAATCTCTGCGGCATGGGAAGCATCCATGCCTATAAGTGCTTCCCTGATCTCTTTGTTGATGTGGCCAACTGCTTTTAAAACGCCTTTGCCGCCAAAGCGGGAGGGGTCCTTGTCCCTTAGTTCCAGCGCTTCAAACTGTCCTGTGGACGCACCGCTAGGCACAGAGGCCTGGCCATGTATGCCGCATTCCAATGTGACGACTGCTTCTACAGTGGGGTTGCCACGTGAATCGATGATCTCCCTGCCGTAAACGTTTGTAATGGAATAGCCCATTGTATATCCTCCTTGATGGCGGCCGCCGGTATATCATTTGGCCTTGCCCTGGCTGGCCACGTTTTTCATTTTGTCCTTGAGCAGTTCCTGATCTCCCAAGTATTCCTTACCCATGATATGGAACTGTGAATCCAGCGTATACACAAGAGGCACGCCGGTTGGGATGTTCAGCTCCATGATCTGCGCATCGGTGAGGTTTTCAAAATGCTTCACAAGCGCACGAAGGGAGTTTCCATGGGCGGCAATGAGCACACGCTTTCCCGCTGCCATCTGCGGGGCGATGGTGTCCCTGTAATAGGGGACTACCCTTAAGATGGTGTCCTTCAGGCTTTCCGAAAGGGGGAGGAGTGTTTTCTCCTCGTTTCGGTACTGAACCTGCACCCTGGGGTTTCGTGCATCGGTTTCAATAAGCGGAGGCGGCGGTACATCGAAGGAGCGCCGCCAGATTTTTACCTGATCTTCACCGTAGCGCCTTGCGGTTTCCGCCTTGTTTAGCCCTTGCAGCGCACCGTAATGCCGCTCATTTAACAGCCATGTCTTGTGCACCGGCAACCATTCCCGGTCCATTTGGTGAAGAACCAGGTTCAGCGTATGGATGGCACGTTTCAGATACGAGGTATAGCATACGTCAAAGTCAAACCCGCTATCCTTCAAAAGCTGGCCCGCTTCCGCTGCCTCCTGCCGGCCTTTTTCAGTAAGGTCAACATCTGTCCAGCCGGTGAACAGGTTCAAGTGGTTCCATTCGCTTTCTCCGTGCCTAAGCAGCACAAGCTTCATGGAATTTCCTCCTTGCGCCTTAATGGAGTTAGGTTTTGCTAACTATACATAATAATACCGCATTTTGGGAAATAAAGCAAGGATTTCACCATATCTTGATCCGTTGTGGAACAAGCAGCAACGAATAGTTTTGCAAGGAATGGCAACAATAACAGCGTTCTGTCCAAGGGGGAGGGGGAAAAGGAGAATGTTTCATTCTTTTGTCAAAAAGCTGAAGTACTGGCAACTCATGAACAAAACACAGCGTGATCCTGACAATGAAAAGGCGCACGAGCAGCCTCCCGTATTGCATAGGGAGCTTCACAAAAACCTGCAATCCATACGCCAGATACTGGGCAAAAGCAATGATGTGAAGATACATGAATTTCGCTTCGGCAAGGAAGGGGAGTACAGCGGCGCCCTCATATTCATCGATGGACTGGTTGATGGCGGAACCATCACAGAAGGCATTTTGAAGCCGGTACTATCCTTCCGCCAGCCGGATACGCATCCGTCGGGCAGCCCGGCAAACGCATTTGAGGAACTTAGGCGCACAGTGCTTTGCAACGCGGAAATGGACGAAAAGGAAGCACTGGGCGATCTTGTCGCCGGGTGCCTGAGCGGCAATACCATGCTGCTCATGGACGGCGTGGCAAAAGGCATCCTGGTGAGCACCAAGGGCTGGGAGAAGAGGGGCGTATCTGAGCCGCAGACGGAGTCTGTGATCCGTGGCCCCAGGGAAGGGTTTACGGAAAACCTTCGAACAAACACGGCCCTTTTGCGCCGCAAGATCAAAAGCCCACAGCTTCGATTGGATCATGTCATCGTAGGACGCAAGACGCTGACGGATGTCTGCATCATATACTTGAACAACGTGGCGGACCCAAAGGTCGTTCAGGAAGTAAAAAGGCGGCTTGATGGGCTTCAAGTGGATTCAGTCCTAGACGCGGGATACATTGAGCAATATATGGAGGATGCGCCTTTTTCCATGTTTGCCACCGTAGGCTATACCGAAAAGCCTGACGTGGCAGCAGCCAAAGTGCTGGAAGGACGAGTTGCCATTGTGACGGATGGTACGCCATTTGTGCTTACGGCGCCTATGCTGTTCATCGAAAGTTTTCAAACGGCGGAGGACTACTATGTACGGCCTTTCTTCGCCAGCTTTGCCAGAATCCTTCGGTATCTGGCGTTTATCATCACGCTTTTTGCACCGGCCATCTATATCGCGCTGACCACCTATCATCAGGAAATGATTCCAACCACCTTGCTGCTTACCGTGGCAAGAGCGCGGGAAGGCACGCCATTCCCGGCCTTTCTGGAAGCGCTGATCATGATTTTTTCCTTTGAGATTTTGAGAGAGGCCGGGCTGCGGCTGCCAAGGCCCGTTGGACAGGCCATCAGCATCGTTGGCGCGTTGATCATGGGCGATGCCGCCGTATCGGCCGGCCTGGTAGGCACCCCTTTGGTTATCGCCGTTGCACTGACGGCGGTTACGGGATTTGTGGTGCCTATGCAAAGCGATGTTTCATCCTTGCTTCGGTTAGGATCAATGGTGCTGGCTGCGGTGCTGGGCGGCTATGGCATCGCCATGGGACTGTTGGCAACGATGCTGCATCTGGCGTCGCTTACTTCCTTTGGCGTGCCTTACTTTGAATCCATAACCATATCCCGTGACCTTCAGGATACCGTGGTGCGAATGCCGCTTTGGTCCATGATAAAAAGGCCCAAGGATATTGCGCAAAAGGACACCACCCGCAGGCACTTTTTCCTGCCTCCCATGCGTCCCCATAACGATCAGGGCGGCTCGCCCGAATCAGGAGGCGGGGATCAATGAAGAAGCTTGCTTTTGTTTTGGTTGCTCTGTTTGTTTTGCTGGGTGTGACGGGTTGCTGGGACAACCGTGAGCTTGATACCCTATTCATTGTGACCGCGCTGGGGCTGGATGCTGCCGAAAATGAAGAGGAGGTAGGAGTCAGCGTTCAAATCGTCCGCGTTTCGGATGGAAATTCCGGTGGAAGCTCCGGTTCCGGCGGCGGAGAGGATGGCGGGAGCAGCATTCTGCTGGAGGCCAGCGGAAAGAGCGTGCTTGCGGCTGTCTCGACCTTGCGCCATGAAAGTACCAGGTCGCTGTATCTGCACCATAACCAGATGATCATCTTTGGCAGGGAAGTGGCCATACACGGTATTCAACATCACTTGGATCTGTTTTTGCGGGACGAGGAAACACGCATGGAAACGCTGGTGCTGGTGGCGCAGGACAAGGCCAAGGATGTGATAGACGCGGAGCTTAACCAGGACAAGCTGTCCGGCATTGCGGTTACGCGTATGATGCAGCAGTATGCCAATACATCCAAATATCTGAGCGTGAACATGCTGAACCTGGTATCGAAGATTCTTCAAAAAACAACATCTCCCCTGATACCAATGGTTGAAGTGATAAAAGAAGAAGATAAGGAAAAGCTGAACATCTCCAAAATGGCGGTACTCAAAGGCGACCGCATGGTGGGAGAACTGAGTTGGGAAGAGGTCACAGGCTATCTGTGGGCCATGGGGGAGATCAATGAGGGAATTTTGGAGATTGCCACCGAAAACGGCACAGTGGCTATGAGCATAATACAGGCAAGCAGTAAAACGGTCCCGGTGCTGCAGCCGGATGGCGCGGCGGGGGTGATCATGGAAATAGACACGACCCTGGATATAGAGGAACTCAACGGCTTTGGGGATATGAAGATGGAAGAGCTTCACAGCATGCTAATTAAGGAAGCAACGCAAGCCATTGAACAGCGGGTGTATACCACCTTTGATAAAACGCGTCAGATGAACACCGATATCTATGGATACGGCGGCATGTATCATATCAAATACCCCAAGCAGTGGGAAAGCCTTGAACAGCAGTGGGATGCGATTTATCCTGCACTAAGGCTTGTGCTGAATGTGAAGACACATATCGTGGGAACAGGAAAAACAGCGATTACCCTGGACATGGAGGAAAAGAAGAAATGAAACTGGAGAAAGGGAAGATTACGGCGGCTCAACTGTTGTTTACCACCGCTTGCTTCATTCAATCCTCCGCGCTTTTATCGGCTTTTTTGTCAGGGGTAGTGGGGTATGATTCTTGGTTTGTGGTGGTGGTAGCCATTGTACTATGCCTGCCCATCCTCATGGTTTACATCGGGCTGACGAAAATGTACCCGGGCAAGAACTTGGTGGAGATAAACGATTTAGCCTTTGGCAAGGTGCTGGGCAAGGTTGTGTCGTTCTGCCATGTCCTGTTTTTTCTCACACTGGCTGCGTTGAACCTGAGAGATTTAAGTGTATTTGTGAAGCAGACCATCATGGATAAAACGCCTGATGTGGTGCTTTCAGCTGTTTGTGTGCTGGTATCAGCTTTGGCGGTTCGGTACGGCCTGTCGGTAGTGACGCGCTTTGCTTTTCTTTTCGTTCTGATTTCAGCGGCTGTGCTGACCTCGTCCTTGTTTTTCGCTTCCAACCAGATGGATTTGAATAATTTTCTTCCCATGCTGCAACAGCCTGTGAAAACCTATGTTCAGGGCGTAAACATCGCTTTGAGCATACCTTTTGCCGAGCTTGTGGTCTTTTTAATGATTCTGCCCTATGTACGGGAAAAGAAGCGATCAGTCGGCCGGTATTTTGTTGGCGGTTTTTTACTTGGCGGGGTGACGTTTTTATTGGTGGTATTTCGCGACACGGCCGTGCTTGGTAACACATTGAGCCTTTTCGCGCTGCCGGCCTATGAGACACTCCGGCTTATTAAGCTGTTCGGCACACTCAGCCGCTTGGAAATATTATTCGCAGTGGTGCTTATCATCCTGCTTTTTTTCAAAATTTCCATCCTGCACTATGCAACGTCATTGTCGGCAGCTCAGCTTTTTGGCATGAAATCCTATAAACCCGTTGTGTTGGCCATTGGTGTGCTCATGATAGGCTATGGCTTTACGTTATACCCCTCCAGTGTACAGCATGCCGATTCCGGCCGCGAGACGGCTGCTATCCTTTGGCAGTTTTTTGAACTGATTCTGCCCCTGCTGGCATTGGTGATTGGCAAAATCAGAAAGGGAAAGTCAACAACAAAGGAGGCATCAGGTTAAAATGCTTGCGATTACGATTTGCTTTGGCTTGATTACGCTGATCGATCTGCCTCCGCTGATTCGCAGAAAAGACTGGAAGGATGTGGCGGCATTCGGTGTTGTTTTTGCACTGGCATTGACCGTATCAGTGTTGAACGAACTGAAGGTACCCATCCCAAGCACCATACTGTCAGCCGATAAGCTGATGCACCAAATAGGGATCAATTATTAGCTGCAGCACGCTCCATGGCCGCACGAGCGGCCTTTTTGCTATGTCCAGACACAGGTTTGCTTGAGGATAAGTCCCAGTTATGCTATAGTGATTCCTGTAAGGCAGAACCGAGGAACATAAAGATCAGCCGTTATTTCAGCCAATGGTCAAGCAGTGCCGGTTCTCCATCATATCTTCACAGAATGATGGGAAGATTGGCTGTCATCTTTCAGGCAGCCGGGGAGGATTTATGGGGAAAGCCACAATTCTCATCGTGGAGGACGAGGAAAAGATCGTCAGCGTCATCGAGGCATACCTTGTACGGGCGGGCTATCAAACGCTGTCTGCGGGAGATGGCAAAACCGCAATTTCTCTCTTTGAAGAGCACAGGCCGGATGCGGTGGTATTGGACAGAATGCTGCCTGAACTCAATGGGGACGAGGTGCTCAAATCCATCCGTCAGCAGTCTGATGCGCCTGTGCTGATGCTCACTGCCAAGGGAAGCGAGAATGACGTGATAGAGGGGCTTACCATTGGAGCCGACGGCTATGTCATCAAGCCATTCCGCCCCAGGGAGCTGGTGGCCAGGCTGGAAGCGCTGCTCCGTCGCTTCGGGCCCAAGGAGGCAGGCGAAACCACATCCTACAATGGCGGAGACCTGAAGGTGGATGCTGCTGCACATCAGGTTTTTCGGGGCGGCAGGGAGATTCCGCTTACGCCCAACGAATACAAATTGTTAAATGCGCTCATCCGGCAGCCGGCCAAGGTATTCACCAGAGAGGAACTGATTCTGTGCGCCTTTGGCTTTTCATATGAAGGGTTTGACCGCACCATCGACTCCCATATCAAGAATCTAAGGGCCAAGCTGGAGGACAAGGCAGAGGAGCCGGTGTATATCAAAACGGTACGGGGTGTGGGGTACAGGTTCGGAGGGAAGGCAGATGGGTAGGCAGCCTATGAGCCTCAAAACACGGCTGGCGCTGACATATGGGGCCATTTCGCTTTTGATTATAGGAATTTTGTTATGGGTGACCCACGGCCTGATGGAGAATCACTTTCAAACCTATGTGGTGGCCCAGCGGGATCAAACAGCCCAAAACGCAGTGAAGACCGTTGAGGAACAGCTTCAAAATAGTGATTTGCGCAACATTCGTTATACGGAGTTGGGATATGCCTTGCTACGCCAGGGCTTGGTTTTGTCGGTATGGGATGCCCAGGGTAAGCAGGTATACTGCATCCACTGTGATGATACCAAAGCCTGCGAGAGCATGCTTTATGACGTTCAGTGCTTGACTTCTATGCGGGATGCCGGATACAAGGGCACATATACCGAGATGGAATATCCTCTTGCGGTGAATGGCCAGCATATGGGCAGCCTGCATTTTGGCTACAGCGGTCCCTACTATTACACAGCAGCCGATGTGGATTTTATAACCAGGATAGATACCGTCTTTCTTTTTGCCGGTGTTTTCTGCGCTCTGCTGGCGGCAGGATTGGGATTTGTGATGGCCCGCAGCATTGTCAGGCCCATTCGTGAAATCGGCGAAAACACCAAACGCATCGGTCAAGGGGATTATACAACCCAGGAACCAAGTCATCCCTATGCCAGGGAACTAAGTGAACTGGCCAAAGACGTCAGTCTCCTGTCGCAAACGCTTATGGAGCAGCAAAAAGCCAGGGAAAGAATGGTCAGGGATTATGCGCATGAGCTGCGCACGCCGCTTTCTGTATTGCAAGCCAACCTGGAGGCGTTTGAAGATGGTGTGTGGGAACCTACCCCTCAACGGCTTGGGAGTTGTTATGAGGAGATTGAGCGGCTTAACCGCATGCTTTGCAAACTGGAGGAACTGGCCAGTCTCTATAAGCCAGGCACGAAACCGGCTATGGATCAGGTGGAACTGGAAAGTCTTGTGATGGATTGCCTTCAGCACTTTTCTCCCGTTTGCAAAGAAAAAAAAATAGAGCTTGCTTCCAAATTGATGCCTATCTCTTTGACAGGCGACAGGGATCAGCTGCGGCAGGTGCTTGTGAACCTTCTGGCCAACGCTGTTCAGTATACGCCGGAAAGCGGGACCATTGAGGTCACAGTAAGCCGTGAGGACGATCTGGCGGTTATCAAGGTCAGTGATACTGGTATCGGCATTGATATCAGTGACCTGCCTTACATTTTCGATTACCTGTACCGGGCCGACCCTTCCCGCAACCGCCACACAGGCGGAAGCGGCATCGGCCTGAGCATCGTTCAAAAGATCGTCAGGGAGCATGGGGGAGAGGTCTTGGCGGAGAGTCAGCCGGGGGCAGGCAGCGTGTTTACAGTGAAGCTGCCAATAAGCAGGCCGTAAAACCCATAAAAAAATTTCAGCACCCTCTTGCAAAATACGCGGGAGGGTGCTATACTGTGTTTGCTACTGAATAATACACAATAGTAGTTAATGAACAGGAGGGAGGGACGGCATGAACCCGCAATTCAAAAAGGGTGTGCTGGACCTGTGTGTTCTGGCAGCTCTGCGCCATAGGGACGCTTATGGATACGAACTGGCGGAGCAGATTTCAAAGAGCATAGAAATCGCGGAAGGAACGCTGTATCCACTGCTGCGAAAACTCAAGGGGGATGGGTTGTGCGATACGTACCTGTCGGATGATTCCGGCGGGCCGCCCCGCAAGTATTACCGGCTGACAGAGGCGGGGAAAGCGGCGGAAGCGGAGCTAAGGCAGGAGTGGCTGACATTTGTTCATCAGGTGAACGATATTTTGCTGGAGGATGAGGCGGATGAATGAATATCTGAAGGCGCTGTCCCGTTTGCTGGGAAGGCTTGATCAATCTGAGCGGGATGACATTCTCTCAGATTACCGGGAGCACTTTGAGGTTGGGCTTTCCCTGGGCAAGACGGAGGAGATGATTGCCAAGGAATTGGGTGAACCGGAAAGCATTGCAAAGCTGTACACCGCACTGAGCGCTACCAGCCAGGCGGAAAAGAGCAAAAAGCCCAAGGATGCTTTCCGGATGGTGGGTGCAACGTTTGCTTACCGCATGGGTAAGGGCATGGCTGTGGGTACGCTTTATACGGCGTTTATCCTATGCATTATCCCGGTGTTTGTGCTGGGACCGGCACTTTGGCTTGGGGCTGCCGGAGCGGTATTTCTGGCTGTCATGGACTTTGTTAAGGGGTTCATTGTTTATGGAATACTGGCTGCATTTACGGCGGTATTCCTGACTGCTATGGGATCGTTGTGCCTGATAGGTGCCAAACACCTATGGAGCATCACCATTGGCGCATTGTCCGCATTGGCCCGGCGCTGGCTGGGCGAAGGGGAAGGAAAGGAGAGCAAATAGATGAAAAAGCGTTTGAAATTATGGCTGATTATTTTGGCAATAGGTGCTGCCGGCATCGCCCTTACGGGCATTTATCTGATGGGTACCGGAAAGCTGATGTCCTATGGGGCGGCAGCGGACTATTCCTTGCAGGGGGATTTTCAGAGTCTGGAAGTGGACGTCAACCGCGCTAAGGTCATTGCATATCCCACCGAAAAGGAACCGGCTGTTCATGTGTCTGTGAAAGCATGGGTATCCGGTCCCATTGATCTGGCCCAAAGATTCACCATGTCGGTGGATAACGGAGTGCTGACAGTCAAAGAAATTCCTTTTGAGAGTACCTTCTTGGGCCTTTTTCCTCAGCCTTATGAGATGACATTGACCTTCTATGTGCCTCAAACAGCCTATGATGCCTTGATGGAGGACCTGCCATGAAAACCGCTGTCATTACCGGGGCTACCTCCGGCATTGGGTTTGCGGTGGCGAAAAAGCTGCTGGAGTTGGGCTGGCGTGTTCTGCTGGTGGGCCGGACCAGGGAGAACTGTGAAAAGGCAATGTCTGCGCTTGGCAAAGCGTATCCCGATGGGGAAATGGCCTGCTTCTTCGGCGATTTGATGCATCAGCGGGAAGTGAACCGGGTGGCTTATGAGTTGAACAGCTATCTTGACGTTCACTGTGACGGCTGCCTGCAGGTACTGATCAACAATGCCGGGGCCGTGCGCGCCTGGTATGCTACCACGGAGGAGGGGTACGAGCAGCAGTTTGCGCTGAACCATCTGGCAGGTTTTCTGCTCACCCACCATTTGATGGGCGCATTGAAAAAGGCAGGGGGAAAGGTAATTCTTACAGGCAGCGGCTCCCACAAGCATTACAGCATCCGTTGGGATGACATCATGTACCAAAGGCGCCGTTATAGCTGCCTGGGCGCCTACAAGCAATCGAAGCTGTGCAACCTGTTGTTCGCGGGGGAATTCAACAGGCTGCATGAAAAAGATGGCGTGCGGGCCTACGTGGTGGACCCTGGCCTGGTGAGCACCGATATCGGTTTCAAACAATCCAGCGGGCTGGTTCGGGCCGTTTGGTCCATGCGCAAAAGGAGCGGTATTCCCCCGGAAACCGCGGCGCTTACCTATGGTTTTCTGTGCGATTCATCGTTTGAGGAAACGGGCTTGTATTATTTGAACTCCAGGAAAGCTCCGTACGACCGGCGGGCAGACAAGCCGGAGGACAAGGTTAAGCTGTTTGCGATGAGTGAAAAACTGTGCGGCATTGTTGCCTTTGGGGAGGCTTAAGCATGACGGTATTGATCACAGGTGCTGGAGGCGGGTTGGGGCGGGCCATGGCTTTGGAGGCCGCCCGGCGCGGCTATGACCTGATGCTGACCGACGTAAACGCCTCCAGCCTGGAGGTTTTCAGGTCCGGTCTTACAAGGCAGTACGATGTCAAGGTGGATTCCTTGCCTTGCGACTTAACGGATTCGGAAGATGTAAAAAAACTAATTGTTTATATGAAGGAGAAAGGCATGCTGCTTCACATGCTGCTGCATGTGGCAGGCATTGACTTTGAGGGCGGCTTTCTGGAGATGGATTGCGACCGGCTGATCGACATCGTGCGGGTCAATATCGAAGGTACCCTTAGGGTGCTCCACGGTGCGCTTACCATGCGGGATCTGAATAAACGCTTTACCATCGTCGTGGTGTCCAGCCTGGCATCCATGTATCCCATGCCGCTGAAGGCCACCTATGCGGCCTCCAAACGGTTCCTGCTGGACTTTTCCATGGCGCTGTCCCAGGAGCTTTCCGATCAGAATGCAACTGTGCTGGCGCTGTGCCCTGGAGGGCTGCCCACCACACCCGGCGCGATGCAGGGCATCAGCGCTCAGGGCTTCTTTGGCCGTATCACCACCAACAGCTTGACGGCGGTGGCAAGAAGGACGATTGCCAAAGCGCTTAGCGGCAAGCGGGTCTATATCCCTGGGATGGTCAACCGGTTGTTCAGTATAGTAGGCAAACTTGTGCCCAGGTCTGCCCTGACAAAGCTGCTGTATTCCAGGTGGAGACAGGCCAGGGAAGGGCATGCAACACCATAATGCTAAAGCGATTGATATGAAATGCCCGCAGGATGAAACTGCGGGCATTTTCTATCATATAGCAAATTTATTTTCTGATGCAAGGTCCGCAAGATTCCCTTAAGACCAGATCCGCATAAATGGTGTGATGCGCTTTTTGCAAAGAATCCTGGGAAGAGAGAAGCAGTGATACGGCAAGAACGCCGATCTCCTGCGGTTTTGTATCCAGCGTCGTCAGGGCGGGAGAGGTAAAAGCGCTGAAAAACTGATTGTCACAGCCGATGACGGAGATGTCTTTGGGAATTTGCAAGCTTCGTTCCATCAGGTGCTTGATAACGCCGATCGCCACCAGATCGTTGGCGGCGATGATGGCGGTTGGCCAATCCTTTTCGGGTAGATTATCCAGCAGGGTACGGGCCGCATGATAACCGCCCTTTGTGGAACACTCGCCAAAGACACGGTATTCCGACTTGTATGGAAGGCTGTTTTGTTCAAGCGACAGGTGATAGCCCACGTCACGGCTGAAGGGAATGGAAAGGTCATCGTTGCCGCATAGAAGTGCGATGCGGCGATGATTCAGCTTCATCAGGTGGGATACGGATATTTCTATACAATTGGAAAGATCGGTTGTCACCGTAATGCAGGGCATATCATACAGCACGCAGCCCAACAACACCACAGGCATATACTGGCAAATTTCCCGGACCAGCGAAAATTCCTCTGGGTCTTTCAATGACGCCAGAAATTCCCCGTTGATGGCCACGCCATCCACCCGGCGCTCCATTAACAGATCGGCCAGATCCCTGTCGATGGATTTGCCTTTGGGCGGATGAAACAACATCAAAACATATCCGTTTTGACGTGCTTCTTCCTCGGCTGCAGCATACATTTTGGCATAGTAGGGGTTGGACATTTCCGGCAGGATCAGAGCCAGCGTTCTGGAACGTTTTTGATACAGGTTCCGGGCCATGGCGCTGGGGCGGTAGTTGTACTTTTCTACCACCTTCATCACTTTATCCACCGTTTCCCCAACAACATTCTGCTGGCCGCTTATAACGCGTGAAACTGTGGCAATGGATACGCCCGCTTCCTTTGCTATATCGTAGATGTTCTTTTTTTCTCGCAACGTATGACAAATCCTTTCAATCATGGATTTCATCTATTGTACATCCAAGGCGGAAAAAGGTAAAGTGTGTTACGTTTTGTATGCTTATAAACTTACGGTTGACAAACGATTGCATGTGTGATATGGTACTCATATGGACATGTAAGCCCTTCCTTGGCAAAAAAATGACAAACGTTGCCCGATTTCGGATGCTGCCGCGCTGCCTGTGCGGTGCAGATAAAGTTCAATAATTGCAGGAGGTGTCTTATCCATGAAAAAGGTGCTTTCCATCATGCTGGTGCTGGTGCTTTGCCTGGGCCTTGCGTCTGCCGGCGCCGAAGAAAAGGTTACTTTGGTAGTTTGGGAATCCACCAACGGCCCTGACCAGTGGATTCAAAAAGCCGGCGAAGCTTTTACCGCCCTTCATCCCAACATCACCATTGAGTACGTGAACGTGGAACTGGGTGACAGCTCCGGACAGATCGCCCTTGACGGCCCTGCCGGTATTGGCCCTGACCTGTTTGCCGCACCCCATGACAAGCTGGGCGAACTCGTATCCGGCGGACATGTGACCGGGCTGTGGAACCACGAGAAAATTGCCCCCATGGTGCTGGGCGGCTGTGCCAGCGCCGTGACCTATGACGGCGTGATGTACGGCTATCCTACCGCCTCTGAAACGTATGCATTGTACTATAACAAGGACATCATCCCCACGCCTCCCGCCACCTGGGAAGAACTGGTTCAGTTCTGCGAAACCTACAACGCCGCCAACCCCGGCAAGTATGGCTTCATGATGGATGTGACCAGCGCCTACTATACCATTTTGTTCACCACCAGCGGCGCAAACCGACTGTTTGGCGAAAGCGGAACGGATGTCACCTCCACTTATCTGAACAGCGAGGAAGCAATCAAGGGCATGACGTTCTTTCAGAGCCTGCGCGCGATTTTGGATGCGCCTGCTGCTGATCTGACCACCGCCCTTTGCGATGCGGCCTTCAAAGACGGCACTGCCGCCATGCATATCTCCGGTCCCTGGAACATCGCTCCCTTTACTGAAGCAGGCGTGAACTTTGGTGTTGCGCCGATTCCCTCTCTGCCCGGCGAAACCACGCCCCCGGCAACCTTCTCCGGCACCCGCGGCATGTTTGTCAGCGCTTATTCCGAGCATCCGGAAGAAGCCGCTCTGTTTGGCGAATTCCTGCTCACTGATGAAATGCAGGCACTGCGCTTTGAAATTACCGGTGCCATGCCTTCCACTGCCATCACCGTGGAAAGCCCCTACATGGAGGGCTTCCTGGGCCAGATGAACTATGCTTTCCCCATGCCTTCCATTCCCCAGATGGGCAAGTTCTGGGACGCCACCGGTGCTGCCAGCCAGAACATCTGGAACGGCAGTGATGTGAAGACCGAGCTGGATGCCGCCAACGCCGCCATTCTGCAATAACAGTATAAAGCCCGAACAACCAGGGGGCACGTAAAAACGTGCCCCCAAATTGTATCCATACCGGGAGGTGGTTTTTTGACCACGCTTGCGCTTGACAGCCGCCGGGCTGATATGGGCAAGGTCACGCTTGTGTCTTGCCTGTTCATGGGCATGGGGCATATTGTATTCTTGAAGCAGTACATCAAGGGAATCCTGTTTGCACTAATTGAATTTTTGTTTATTACCCAAATACCCGCAATTGCCCAAAGAGTTCAAAACCTGATCACACTGGGTAACGTGCCGGGTAATGAGGGCAACGTACAAAAACTCCATTCGATTTTTATGCTCATAGACGGCGTCATTGTACTGGCTGCTGTGGCATTGTTTCTTCTGGCCTATTATATTTCTGTAAAAAGCGCAAGGGCTGCTTACAAAACGGCTTGTGTTACGGGCAACCTGACGGAAAACCGCAAAATCCTTGCCGGTATGGCGGAAAAGGCGTTTCCGCTGACGGCGCTCACCCCGGCGGTGGTATTGCTGGTTTTCTTTGTCATGGTTCCGCTTTTGTTCTCTGCACTGGTTGCTTTCACCAATTACTCCATGCCGCAGCATATTCCGCCCAAAAACTTGTCCCAATGGATTGGGTTTGAGAATTTTGCTGCCATGTTTGGGGGAGACGCCACCTGGACGGGTGCGCTGGGCCGTGTAGCGCTTTGGACGCTTACCTGGGCGGTGGCGGCCACTTTTACCTGCTATTCCGGCGGCATGATCATGGCGGTGCTTTTGCATGACCGCCGCATACGCCTGGCACCGGTGTTCCGGGCCATCTTCATACTGCCTTATGCCGTGCCAGGTGTGGTCAGCATGCTGGTATGGAAGAACCTGCTCAACGGCTCTTTCGGCACCATCAACAAAACGCTGCTGCAGCTTGGCATTATTGGAAAAATGAGCGACATTCCCTGGCTGTCGGACCCGATGATGGCACGCATCATCCTGATTATCATCAATCTGTGGGCGGGTTTCCCGTATTTCATGATGTTGACCACCGGAGCCATGACAGCCATTTCCGAGCACATCTTTGAGGCTGCCGCCATCGACGGGGCCAGCCGCTTTCAGGTGTTCCGCCATGTAACGCTGCCCACGGTGGTGTATCAAACGCTGCCGCTGATCATCATGAGCTTTACCCACAACATCAACAATTTTGGCGCGATCTTCTTCCTGACGGGCGGAAACCCCGTGGCGCCCGATTCCACCACCACCAGCGCTTATGCTACTGACATTATTGTTACCTGGATCTACAAGCTGACCATAACGCTGCAAAAGTACAACTTCGCTTCGGTACTGGCGATTATGGTATTTTTGATACTGGCGCCTTTCGCCATTTTTAACTTTGTGCGCACCAAGGCCTTTAAGGAGGGTGATTTGTGATGATACGCACCCAGCGTTCCACCGCCTCCTACCGCTTTTTCAATGGCTTGAACGTAGGCATCATCTATTTTGTGTTGGCTGTTGTCTCCTTTTTCGTCATCTACCCCATGGTGTATATCCTGTCCGCTGCTGTAACGCCCGGCAACACCATTTCTGTCAATAACGTATTGCCCTTTGCCGAAGGGTTTACATGGGACCACTTCAACCACTTGTTTGCCAAAACAAACTACCCGCTTTGGTTTCGCAACACCTTCATCATTGCTTTGGGGACATCCGCCAGTACAGTGGTGGTATCCTCACTGGCGGCCTATGCCTTTTCCCGCTTCCGCTTCACCTTCAAGCGCAGCCTGATGGTGTCCCTGCTGATCCTTCAAATATTCCCATCCTTTGTAGGGATGATCGCCATGTATGTCATCCTGCTTCGAATCGATGGTCTGGATAAGCTGTGGGGGCTGATACTTGTCTATGTGGCCGGGAACACGCCCTACAATACCTGGCTGGTGAAAAGCTACATGGACACCTTGCCCAGGAGCATGGACGAGGCGGCCCGCATTGACGGGGCCAGCAACCTGTATACCTTTGTGAAGATCATTCTGCCCATGGCAAGGCCCATTATTGTCTTCCTTGCCATTGTCAGCTTCACGGGACCATGGATGGACTTTATCTTTCCCAAGATGGTGCTTCGTTCGCCCAAGGTGCAGACGCTGGCGCTGGGCCTTTTCTCCATGGTGACTGACAAGAAAAATGAGTTTACCAACTTTGCCGCCGGAGCTTTGCTGGTGGCGGTGCCCTTTATTGCCTTCTTCCTGGCCGGGCAAAAGATCATGGTCATGTCCCTGGGCAGCGCGGCAGTCAAAGAATGACTTTCGCAAAAATGATTATGTCATTTTTGCGAGCTGCACTTTTTGCCTGTAGCCCTTCGCATCGGTAAACGCATCGCTTTACCGATGTTACGCCTTGAAATGGCAGTGCCATTTCAAGACTTCAGGTTCGGGGATTACATCCCCTCACCCTGGGCTAACGGTCGGCAAAAAGTGAAAGGAAAGCTTGCTACGCAAGCGCACCGAGCGGTCTGGAAGCTCAATCGTCGCATCGCTTCGCTGCCGCTTGCACTGCTCGTTTCGCTTCCCGACTCCACCCTGCCCATTCCCGCCACTGGCGGGGGCAGGGTTACGGCGCCAGCAAAGCCGGGCGACACGATTGCTATTGAAGGGGTTCCACCCCTTCAATGCAACCCCTGAAAATTGCACCTACTACATTATTGTCGATTGATACAGGAGGATTTCTCCATGGCATATACCCTTCGCCCGGTGCGTAACGGGCACTATTTTCCCTTGGGTGAGAATTTTGAAGGGAAAAGCCCTGAGGGGCATTCCCTAGCCTGGATGAACGCCTATCTTGCCTTGGATGGCAAGCCGTTTTTCGGTGTATCGGGAGAAATCCATTACAGCCGTTTGGACGAAGGCCGCTGGGAGGATGCGCTGCGCAAAGCGAAAGCTTGCGGTGTGAATGTGGTATCCACCTATATTTTCTGGATCCATCACGAAGAAACACAGGGACTGTTTGATTTTTCGAGCCGGCGGGATGTACGGCGCTTTGTCACGCTGTGCGGGGAACTGGGATTGTACGTCATCCTTCGCCTGGGGCCCTTCAATCATGGGGAGGTGCGCAACGGCGGCGTGCCCGACTGGGTATATGGTATGCCATTTGAACCCAGGTCCACAGATCCCGGTTTCCTTCGCCTGGTGAAAAAGTTGTACAGGCAGATTGCCATGCAGGTTCAGGGACTGCTGTTTAGGGATGGCGGGCCGGTGATTGCGGCGCAGCTTGACAACGAGTACATGCATTCCGCCGCACTGTGGGAGGATACCCGTTGTACCACCAATGAATATGTGAACAGCAGCGGGGAAGGGGATGCCTATTTGCTGGCTCTGAAAAGGCTGTGCAAGGAAACAGGCCTTGACGTTCCCTTCTACACCTGCACGGCTTGGGGCGGCGCAGCAGCCCCCCATGAGGAATGCGTGCCGCTGTGGGGCGGATATCCTTACGCTCCCTGGCTGATCACACCGGATACGCCGGATCATCCGGCCACGGAGGAATACTTGTACCGGGACAGCCGCAGCGAAAGCTGCCGCAGGTATCACAGTTACAACCCGGTATACCCACCGGCGGGTATGCCTTTTGCCTGCTGCGAAATGGGTGGAGGCATGCAGACAAGTTATGCTTACCGCTTTTCGGTGGACCCGCGCAGCGTGGATGCGCTGGCGAATGTGAAGGTGGGTTCCGGCTGCAACTTTGTGGGCTACTATATGTTTTGCGGCGGGACGAATCCAACCGGGAAAAAGAACCGCTACCTTCATGAACTCTGGTGCCCGAAGCTCTCCTATGACTATCAGGCGCCTGTAGGTGAATTTGGGCAGCTTCGTGATTCCTACCGCCGTTTGAGGCTGCTCCATGGCACGCTGAATACCTTCGGTTCCATTTTATGTGAAATGGAAACATCCCTGCCGGATAACGCGGATACGATATTGCCGACAGATACGAATACGCTGCGCTATGCCGCCCGCAGGAATGGGTCCTTGGGCTTTTTGTTCGTGAACAACTTTCAGGATCATGCAGCTATGCAGGACAAGACGGGGATCGTGTTTGAACTGGATACGGATCAGGGCAAGCTTCGCATTCCGCAAGAAGGCAGCCTGAACCTTGCAGCAGGGGAAAGCTGCGTACTGCCCTTTGGTTTGCCGGTACTGGGGGATACCCTTGCTTATGCAACGGTGCAGCCGGTATACCTATTGAAAACGGATAAAGGAGAGCAGTGGTTCTGTTTCCGTCCTGAAGGCATGCGGGGGGAAATGACCTTTGCCGGTGCCGGGAAAGCCGTATTCGGTGATGAAGACATGGAAACCCAAACAGTTCATTTGCCAGGCGGCAGTTTGCAGGTCGTATGCTTCAGCAGAAAAGCAGCTTTGGGTCTTCAACTATTTGAGCTTGATGGTATGCTGCGTGTGCTGTGGACTGATGCTGCCGTTACCGTGGATAAAGGCGGCCTTCTGGTGGAGTCAGAAAAGGAAGAAGCAGAACTGATGCTGTGGCCTTCCATGAAGGATGCGAAGCATCTATCTCAAAGCGGTTCCTTTTCCATACACCATGTATCCTTTGCCCGTCCTGAGATTCCTGTGTCAGTACGCAGCCTGTCGGATACCCGGCACATATTGACGGTTCCCAAGGGCAGTCT
>JAEZLW010000137.1 GCA_023415145.1 Bacillota bacterium
CTGCTGCTGGCCGCCGGAAAGCTGGGACGGCAGATGCTTTTCATAACCGGTCATGCGAACCTGCGCAAGGACGCGCTCCACCCGGGATTTGATTTCATCCTTGTGCATGCGACGCTTTCTCAATGGATAGGCAACGTTTTCCCATACGGTCAGGTGGGGCCATACGGCGTAATCCTGAAAAACGACGCCGATACCCCGCCGTTCGGGAGAGATATTGATATGCTTTTCTGCCGAGTAGACGCAGGTATCGCCTACGTAAATGCTGCCCGTTTCCGGCTTGATGAAGCCGCAAAGGCAGCGCATCAGCGTTGTCTTGCCGCAGCCGGAGGGACCTACGATGCCCACGATCTGGCTTTCCCCGACCTCCAGTGAATAATTGCGCAGGATGCATTTGTTCCCGTAGTGGAAAGTGATGTTTTCAAATCGTATGTTTGCCATGCGGTTCTCCTTCCTGCCCGTCTCTGAAATCGGGGGCCTGATATCAGGCCCCCGATTTTCAGGACGCATGCCGGATTATTTGAATACCTCATCAAAGGCATTGAGGATATCATTGGCTTTTTCGGAAAGATACAGGTCATCCACCTTCATGCTGAGTGCGGCAATCTGCGTAACGCTCAAGCCCGCCTGCGTAGCATCCTTGCGAACGGATGTCAGGTTGTTTTCCACCAGAACGCGCTGGCATTCCGCCGAGAGGATGAAATCGTAAAGCAGTTTTCCGTTATCCTGGTTGGCGCTGTTGGCCACCAGGCCGATGGGGCTGGAGATGAATACTATGTCCTTTTCGGGGTAGGTGAAAGCGATGGTTGCACCTTCCGACGCCAGATTGTTTGTCACATAGTCCAGGCAGATGCCCACCTTGTAAGCGCCCGCGGCAATCTTGTTGTGGGTGGCGGTCGTGCCGCTCTCCAACTCGGCCCCGTTGGCCTTGAGCGCCGCAAAGTAGTCAATGCCGTATGCCGGGTTTGCGATCATGCCCCCAAAGGCGTACTTGGATGTTCCCGACGCGCCGGGGTCGGTGAGGATGATTTGATTGAACCACTTGGGGTCTTTGAGGTCATCCCAGTTCTTTGGTGCCTCTTCCTCCGTCACCAGATTGGTGTTGTAGGATATTCCCACCACAACGATGCGCGCGCCGGTGTAGTAGCCCTCCGGATCGATGAACGCAGCGTCAATGGCCTCCGCTTCGGGGGATGCGTACTGCGCCAGGATTCCCTGCTTTTTAAAGCTGATGTAGTCGGAAGGATCGCCTACCCAGATGACATCCGCAGCCACCTGACCGGCCTGCCGTTCCGTAGCGATCTTGGTTATGACGTTTCCGGTACCGGCATAGTAATAGTCCATCTGAATGCCTGGATACTTGGCCATAAAGGCGTCGCGGATGGCCATCAGTTGGTTTTCCTGCATGGAGGAGTACAGCATGACCGAGCCTGTGGGCTGCTCTGCCAGCGCAGTACCGCAAGCGAGCATCAAACAGAGGAGGACGAGGAAGATACAGCGTTTCTTCATAATGAGGATCTCCTTTCCGAATTTGGGTCGATATGAACGTTCAAACCATCTGGGAAAAGTATAAAATGGCTTTTCATGTTTTGTAAAGTTCAAATAACATGTTATCTGGAATCTTGTTGATTTTGAACTCTATTAGCGGCTAGAGATTGGATCGGTGTTCCGTACCCGATTCAAATCCAGCAATGGGCATAGTGGTTTTCCACTGCTTCTGTTGCATCAGCCATCCGAATATGCAGCGACAGTAATGCTTGGCATCAAATTTTTCACATATCTGATAGCAGGCTTTTTCCCTTCAAAAAAGACAACCAAAACAACAAAACACCGATGTCAAACACCGGTGAACCTATTGATTTACCTTACTTTTTGGGCTCGCGTTGGGCTTTCTAGACCAGCGCTTGGGGCCGCTTTGCCATCTCTTTGTGCTTATAGAACCAGCAAAGTGACCTTGAACATGGACCATTACACATTCTCACCTGGTATAATGGCCGCATTCCTTTGCAACCGCGCGAATCGCTTAGGAAACGCGGGAAGCTTGTCTTGCACCCAGTTTTGTGTGCAGCCTGAGGGGACCGTATATGCCGCCCTCTTTTTCTGATCAGTTCAACATCTTGTACCATTCCCGAAATTTCTTCTCATTCTCTTCTGTCCAAAATCCTCTTTGATCCCATTCTGCCTGCTTGTGCAAAATGGCCTGGTACTTCTGCTCCAAATCATCCCGAACAAAACCTTGCAGCTTCAGATTTCTTCGATGCAATTCCATCTCGGCTTTCAGGCTTTGAAGGGCAGACCTATTCATCTCCCTAAAACGGTCTCTGGTCGCGTTATGGTCAGGCCGTGTACTGCCAGAACCGTATTCCGGCACGCAATCGTCATTGCTGAAGCCTGGTTCAGCACCGTATGGGCCGCTTCCGATGCCTGGAACGGCCGGATTATCCTTGGCTCTCATATCATGCGCCCCTTTAACCTGTACATAATCAATAATCTTGCTTTTTTGTTCCCTTATTGCTATGACTTGCCGATGTTTAGTTCAGCCGTTTATATAGCGTTTTATATCTTTTTTCGTTCTCTTCCGTCCAAAACCCGCCCTGCTCCCATTCCGCCTGCTTTTGCAAAATGGCTTGGTACCGCTGTTCCAATTCATCCCGAATGAACGGCTGCAGCCGAGGATTCCTTCTATGCTTTTCCACTTGGGATTTCAAGCTTTCCAGTGTTGTCATCTGCATTTCCATGAATCGCTCTCTGGTCATCATCCAAACTACCTTTCCTGTCCATCGGATGTTCGTTATTGTGCGCTTTTCCCTTCTTTTTTAGGCCCCCAGAATTTGGCTCTTGGCAGCATTGTGCTTCATACAGTTCAGATATACATTTCAAAGCAGTATGGATCGTGACAACACAATGCAAATCGAAACGAAACCAAATCCATAAAGCGGTCACCTGCCTTGGTTCGCAAAAAGGAGCGGCTTTGGCCGCTCCTCTCCTGCAACTGCATCTACAAGATCATCACCAATGCTAATTCTTTCCATTACCATTGTTGCCGCGCTCTTGTTCGCGCTGCCGTTTTTCCTCATTGCGCTTTTGCTCTTCCAGCCGGCGTTCTTCTTCTCGCTGCCGCTTTGCTTCTTCGCGCTGCTGCTTTTCCTTTAGAAGTTCCTCTTCACTCTTCTCCTCGTCATCTTCCTCGTCGTCCTTATCCTCATCCTCGTCATCCAGCTCATCATCTTTGTCGTCGCCTACGTCCTCGTCTTCTTCATCCTCGTCGTCGGATTCCAGATCATCATCGTCACCTTTGACAGCATCCTCCAGGCCTTCAAAGGCTTCCATCAGAGTTTTTACGCTCGCGCCGCCAAATTGGGCAATAGCCTCTTCGATGGTGATCCCCTGGGTTTGTGCAATAGATTGCATCATGACATACCGCCCGGCAGATACGCCCAATGCTGCGGCCTTTGTGGCCACATCATCCCGCAGCGATGCGCTTCTTACCTTATATTCCGTTCCCAGCCCATCCATGTAATCCTTTGCGGTATCTTCCAAATCCTTGGTGAAATCATCGTTCTGCCCGCTGCCCAGTGTGGTAATCAACAGATATGGCTCGCTGTCTTCCGGCGAAAGATAACCGCCTGCCGCCAATTGCGCAAGCACTGCCTGCAAAGAGGCTTCAGCCGACAAGCCTTCCATGCTGGCATTTTCAAGTATGAGCTGTCCTTCCTCATTGTAGGCGAAAATGCCGGTAACAATCCCGTTTTCAATGTTCAGTTCCACGCTGGGGTTAACATCCAGTGTCACCTTGCCGTTAAATCCCTGCACCGGCATGCCTTCCGCCATGGCAACAGACATAATAAAAAAAACCAGCGCAATCAGTGTTGGTACCAACCATGCCGTTCTTCCCATAGGTCTTTTCACTTTTTGTCTCTCCTTTCGGTAACTGGCTGCCACCGGCTATTGCCGAAGGCCCTATAGCTTTGCGTCACAGCCTTTCGACTGCTTTGCCGTTTCGAGGTCCCTAAATCAATTATAGGTTGATTATTGTGATATGTCAATATATGTTCATTGTCATACTGAAAAAGTGGTGCAACTCACAGCTTATTTCACGGCAGGGACGATGGTTCTGGAATAATCTGTACCCTTGATTTGGCCCCTCACTTCCAGCTGCTTTCTGAACATGGCTGAGAATACCTCCTGCCGCTCTGCTTCGGATACGTTTGTATACTTAAAGCGGAAAAAAATCTTGTCATGCATCTGCTGACGGAAGGTAATCATGCCCGGCAGGAAGGTTTCCTTCGTATCGCTCAAAATCACCTTCACAATACCGCTGGTGAAGGCGCCGGGATTTTCTTCATTAAAAATATAGAAATCCAGATAATCGCCGCCCAACAGGTTGATATACACCTTGTGGATCACTTTCTCGTTGGTAATCAGCGTGCCTTCCAAAAACCACTGGATGGAGAATGCGTCATCTTCACCCTGAGGTTCCACATTTTTCAGAAGAATCCTGTCCTTCAGGATTTGATCGATTTCTATATTGAACCGCAGAATCCGCTCATTGATGTCCATATAGAGCGCACACTCTGTGATCAGGTGCATGTCGATGGCCGGCGCTTTCCCCATGGGACTGAAAACGTATATGTCTCCGTTTTTTCGTATTTGCCCCCACAGTTGAATGGTGCTGCTGTCCTGAAGGCCTATGGTAACGCTCAGCGTTGCATACCCGCCGATGCCTGTAAAATAATCGCATTGATCCTCTTTTTTGTACAAAAGCAGAACTAGTGCCGCCTCCGCCACTTCCCTGTCAAACTGGGTATCGGCATGGTCCTTCAGTTCCTTGATGATGTCATAAAGGGGTAAAGCCTTCCTGTAAGGCTTGTTGGTGAACATGGCGGCCAGGGCCCTTGCCACGTTCAAAATCTTGCTTAAAAGCGGTATGCTATCCCCGGTCAGGCCACCGGGATATCCCGTACCGTCCACCCTTTCCTGGAACCTGAGGATGATTTCGGGAATGTCCTCCAGGTCGTAGATCCGGCCAAGCCGCAGAGCAATCTCATAACTGTGAACGCAAAGCCTTTGCATGGCCTCGTAATCTTCCCGGGTGTATTTGTCCTCTTTGTTGAGCACCTTTTCGTCAATGTAGATTTTGCCCAAATTGTGCATCAGTGCCGCCAACTGCAGCTTTTGCAGCTCCTTCTCCGCAAGCCCCATCTGCCTGGCAATGCGTATCGCCCAGCGGGATACGGCATAGAGGTTGGACATGAGCATAGGATCTTTGGCGTTTATGATCTCGCACATCAGCAACACGGTCTTGTTCAGGTTGTCCTGTATCTTGGCCTGAAACAGGCTCCGCTCCAGCATGTGAATGAGAAGCTTCATGGAATAAATGTATTTGGTGTTGCGGACAATGTCGCTGCTTCCGCTTCTTCTGGCCATATATATGATTCCCGCAATTTTTGATGAACCGTCAAAGAGGGGGATAAACACCTCCTGTGCATATTGCAAATTCACTTTTTTACATACGGTTTGTCCTACACGGGTAAGGGCATTGGTCAAAATTAATGCATTCTTTGTTACGCCCAGCAGGTTGATAATTTTTTCCAGACTCAAAAAGGTCAAAGCTTTTAGATCTGTTTCATCGCCTGTCTTGTCCAGCATATCAGCCTCCTGCAGCAGCCTGTTGCCGGTATCCACATAGATGATCCTGATCATGTCAAAGCCTACGGCGTCAATGATCTCTCCCAGAAGTTCCGGTATGGTCTTCTCCATGTTTTCCATTTTCTCTTGCACACTTTCCTATGAACAATGCATTCATCACATGTTTCTCTTTCCATTATATCAACAATTTGCCATGATTCAACAGGTTTGCGTAGAAGGTGTCGACATATCAACACCTTTTTGGGGGAAATGACAAAGCCGGCATAACGATTACACGCGAAGGGACTCCATGGGATCCCCTGAAATGTGTTGTACCCTTGGCAACAGTCTGGCATGTATTTTTTATTTTGTTAAAAAAAACACAAAACTGATGTGAAACCTCTTGACAAGGGTTCTTCGACGTTGTATGATGCATAACGATGTTATGTAATTAAACGCTGTTATTTTTTATGACAGCGTTACATCATCAAGTCACCTAACAGGAACCTGGAGGGATGTTCATGACAAGGGAAGACCAAAGATCGCGCAGCGACGCGGTACGGCAGGCCATACTGGATGCCGCCTTGGAAATTGGGCTGAATGAGGGGTTCGAGGCAATCTCCATTCGCAAAATCATCAGCAAAATGAACTATTCCACCGGTGTCATCTATCACTACTTCAAAGACAAGCAGGAAGTGATAGACGCCATAGAGGCGTCGGAAACAGAATGGTTAAGCCTTGAGATACGGCGGCTGATCACTGATGATATGGACGCTGTCACCAACATGAAAACAGCCTTCCATAGGGTGATGCAGCTGGCCATGGAAGAACCGGAAAAGTACAACCTCATCGTTCTGCACAAGTACTCCCGGCAAAACGCAAGCCCAATGCACTGGTTAACTTACCTTGCCGGAAACCTGCAAAGAGACATGCAATTGGGCAAGCTTCGGAAAATGGATCCGGAAAAGGCGGCGTTTGCCATTTGGAGCTCTTTTTTAGGATTCAACCTCATGATCTCGCGAAGACAAGGCATTACCCCGGCCGAAGCGCAATCACTTTTCGACATTCAAATGGACATTGTATTGAAAGGAATTTTGCTGTATAAATAATGTCACAGTCGTGTACGCCACCAGAACAAAGCATTCCAAAAAGCTGGCTGAAGCCGTTGCACATGCCCTGAACACAAAGGCGGAAAACATAGTGGATCAGCCAAAGATTAAAGACACCGGCCTTCTGTTCATTGTCGGCGGCATCTACGGCGGCGAAAGCCTGCCGGAGCTTGTATCCTTTGTCAAGGATCTGGATGGGCATAAGGTCAAAGCCGCCGCCCTTATCACCTCATGCGCATCAGGAAAGCAAAAGCAAAAAAGCATCCGCAGTATATTAGCGGAAAAGGATATCCCCGTACTTGGGGAAGTCATCGTACCCGGTGCTATATTGATAGCAAGGATGGGCCATCCAAATCGGAACGATTTGGAAAAAGCAGTTGAATTTGCAAAAGGGCTAATCAAGTAAGGAGTATGCAATCATGAAAAAAGCATTGAAAGTCATCCTCATTCTTATGGCCATTCTCGCACTGGTTTTCATTGGCGGCCTTACGATCATTAGGAGTCAGGCAAATAAGGCGAAAGCCACCCTCACCTATGAAACAGTGGATATGGGCCTTGCTGCGGACGGTACGTATGAAGGCCAAGCCGATATCGGCGTTTTGAAGGCAAGGGTTAGCGTTACCGTAAAGGACCGCGCCATCGAAAAGATTGAAATCCTTGAACATACCGGCTTCAT
This sequence comes from Bacillota bacterium, assembly GCA_023415145.1. GTDB lineage: Bacteria > Bacillota > Clostridia > Christensenellales > Aristaeellaceae > JAEWAH01. The sequence goes on from JAEZLW010000137.1 coordinate 7,411, forward strand.
GGGCAAAAAGGCCGAGACTATCACAGAAACTATGGTCAGCAAAAACACGTATCAGGTGGATGCCGTCAGCGGCGCAACATTGTCCAGCGAGGTGATCAAAAGCGCAGTGGGCAAAGCGCTCAAAGCAAGCTGCACAAAGTAGCGGAAGGAGCAGAGGTTATCAATGGTCACTATTTTAGCGGATGAAGGAAAGAACCTGACCGGTCTTCAGTTGTATCATGCCTTTTTAAACAAAGGGATTGAGGCGGATTATGTACCGCTCAATGATGTAACCGTCAAGCCATGTATAGGGTGTAACGGATGCACGTACAAAACTTATGGGAAATGCGTCGTAAGAGACGATGGTGACTGGTTGTTCGGCAAAATCCTGCGCTCCGAAGCGCTGTTGGTTGTATCCCCCATCCTCTTTGGCGGCTATACCGTAAAGACGAAGCGGGTGATTGACAAGTTCGGGCTCATCATGGACCGGCACTATTTTATTGCCAAAGGCGAAATGGCCAAGGGTGGGATGCCAGGCCGGCAGTTTCGGTATTTTGCCTTGGGCTTGCAGGATGACGGCGATCAAGAAGAGGCGGAGGCCTTTCAAAGGCTGGTTCAGGAAACCATCAAAATCACAAGAGGCACCGGTGCCGCCTATACCACGGGCCCGTCTCTAGCAGATGAATTGGCTCAGCAGATCATAAGGAAGGTAGCCGGCGTATGAAACAGTTTTTGCTGATAAACGTAAGCCCCCGAAAAAACGGCACCAGCGCCATGCTGCTGAATATGTGCAGAGAGCACCTTGCGGGCAAGGGCCACTGCACTCAGATGATGCACCTGTATCCTCATCTTGGTGATCTGAGTGAAATTGTGAAAGCGGCTGAAGAGGCTGATGTCATTGTATTCAGCGGGTCATGCTATGTAAATACCTACCCCGCCGATGCCTATGCACTCCTTCAGGCATTGGCCGCCAGCAAGGAAGCTTTGAACGGGAAGCAGGTATACGGCATCATCCAGGGCGGTATGCCCTACGCCCACACCCATGAAAGCGGTCTCACCGCACTCGAACTGTTCTCACGACAATGCGGTCTCAACTACATGGGCGGCTTTGTGATGGGCATGGGAGCCATGTTAAACGGACAGCCTCTTGAAAAGCTAATCAACGGAAAAAAAGTGGCAAAGCAGCTGAACATATTCTTTGACCATATGGAAAAGGGAGAAGCGTCCCCCCGGCAGGTATATCAGGCGGCGCAGCTTCGCCTGCCCGTCATCGTCTGGCGGTTTATGGCCCGCTGGATGAACAAAAAGGTCGACAGGGATTTGGCGTCACGCGGCATCGACGTTCATCAGGTCAGCCCGTATTTGTAATGAAGAAACAAAACGCAATAAAGCTTGGCCTTCCCAATCTGCAGAAAGAATGCGAAAGAAAACAAACCAAGGAGCGAAGAGGTGAGGAATCCTTGGTCCTCTAGGGTTACAATGATCCTTTGCTGCGATCAGGATGACATGGCGGAGGTACAACGCCTAAGGTGCGGTCGAATTTGGCCGCACTTCTTCCTATCTGTTAATTCCTGCCCCCAAACATCGAAATCAATCTTGCCAATGCCTGCGGAAAGCCGGGAACATGCTGTGTAATAAACCGTATGCTCTCCTCCCTGGTGGCCTGACTCGCAATCAAAGTGTAATCCCCCTGCACGGCGTCGCCCACGGCCACCCGCCCCACGGCGGCACCGCCAACAGCCAGTTCGGAAGCGACAGCCGCACCGCCGAATGCGTACACGCCGACGGCAGCTCCGCCAACGGCAACCACACCTACAGCGGCGCCGCCCAGAGCAAAACCGCCCAAGGCAAAGCCGCCAAAAGCCAATAAAAGTCCCAGGGATAATCCGCCAAGGCTTACAAGCCCCAGGGCAAGGCCACCGATGCTTACCATGCCCAAGGCCACATCACCTATGGCAATGATTCCCTTGGCTATGCCAGGGGTACGGCTAAAGCGCGAAAACTTTACATGCACAAGAGGCATGCCCCATAGTCTCGTCCTGCTCACAAACTCATACGGCCCATGCCGCTTCAAATAGCCTTTGATCTCCTTCAAATCCTCTGCCAGGCTGCTGCCCATGTTCACAGGGTCACTCACCGCGGGGGAAGCATCCTCCCTGATGAGATAATCGACACTTACGCCAAAAATATCGGCCATGGACACCAGCTTGTCAATTTCCGGCATTGCCGCACCGGATTCCCATTTGCTTACGGACTGCCTGGAAACCAATAGCCTGTCGGCCAAATTCTCCTGGGAAAAGCCCTTTTCACGTCTTAACAGAAGCAGTTTGCCGGAAAAAGCCATAAGATGCACCTCTTTTTCGTTTTACGGTCCAAGTATACCTTTTCGCCTTCAAAACAACAAGAACGCAAGGCTTTACAATCTGTCAACCGCAGGTTGCGAATACGTTTTTCTTCTTTTGTCACTGCCGGAGGGCGCAATTTCCAACCGATCTGTTTCCCAAAGACTGCACCGTCATTTATTGCCAGCCAAAATTGCCAGCATATCTTATGAAAGCAACGAAAAGCACTTCCTTGATCATTTACAAAGAAACCAGCATCTGCATGCATCCGACTTGTTGTGCGCAAACTACCTTCACGTCTTTTGTGGAGGATTTCAGAGACATGCAGGCAGGCATTGCAGTTTTCGGTCTTATGCTGCTGGCTTTAGTGGTATTAATGCAGCGCAGGCGGCGATTAAGAACTCTGCGGGACGTGCTTTTGGATGAAGGGCTTCATAGTCATTTGCAGTCCTGCGCCGTATCCATGACAGTCAAAGGGACAGGCCGGCTGCAAATGTCCATGCGCATGCTGCAAAGGCTACGGTCCACAGTGCTGACCCTCATGACCAGGGACAGGGAAAACCTGCTGCCTGCCGCCCAATGGCTCACCGATAACGCACGGATGCTGGAGGAAGCGCTTTTGTCCGTTCGCCAGGAATGGAAAAGGGCCTCCCGGCTGCCCCGGCTCGCAACAGGTGAGATCAGGGTGCAGAAGTTTGCCCAGGAGCTGATTTCCCACACCAACGCCCATCTGAATGCCCCCAAGCTGATGGCGGCGGTGGCAGCCTGGCAGCAGGCCTCGCAATTAACCCAGGCTGAGCTGTGGTCGCTACCCCTGGCGCTCAACATTACCCTTTTGCAGTTGGTGGAAAGTCTGGCGAAGTCTTGTGTCGACATGCAAAAGGATTGTGACGCAGCGCCGTTATGGGCGGCCCGGTTGACCGGCAAACACAGGGAGGCGGCTCGCCGCCAGTTTAAAAATGCACCCCAAAGCACCGCCTTCCTGGAAAGGCTGCTGTCCCTGCTTCGAGAAACCGAAGATGCACAGGCTCTCATCTGGCTGGATGAAAAGCTGGCGGAGATGGACTTGCGCGTCTCCAGCATCGTGGAAAAGGAGCATACACGCCAAACCAGCGACAGGCAATGGATGGGCAACGCCATTACATCCCTGCGCCGCCTTTCCCAGGTTCCCTGGGGTGAAACGCTGGAAAACATGAACCCCGTCCATGAAATCTTGAGCCAGGACCCTGCCAATGTCTATCCCGCTATGGATTTTGAAAGCCGGGATATGTACCGCCGCCGGGTACAGCTTTTCGCCTGGGAATGCCGCCTGCCCGAGAGCCTGGTGGCCCGTGCCGCCATTGCCTGCGCCCGGGAGGGGGAAGACGGCGCACTTGACACACACATCGGCTTTTATCTGATGGATGCCGGGCAAAGTGCGCTGATGAAGCGGATTGGCGCCAGCCGCACCGCCGTCCGCGAGCACCAGTTTGTCCGCCTCCATGGCCGCAACCTGTACCTTGCCGCGCTTTGGCTGGGGGCTGCCATTGGCGTCATCGCCGCCGGTCTTTTGATGCTTCCCCTGCCGCTATTCCCTCTTTTTTTATTGCTCTGGTCAGAGCTTGCACGCCATGTGCTGCGCAAGGTCATACGCCGGCTGCACACGCCGCGCACTTTGCCCAGGATGGAGATTCAGACGCTGCCCGAAAGCCTGAGCACGCTGATTGTGTGTCCAACGCTGCTGACAAGCGCCGCCCAGGCCATGTCCATGGTCAGGCATCTGATGATCCTGCGCCACGCCAACCCGGACGAGCATTTGCACTTTATGCTTCTGGCGGACTTTGCCGACAGCATAACCGCCGAGCAGGTCAGCGACCAGGAAATTTTATCTGCTGCCAAGGCCGGCATTGAAGCGCTGAATCAGGAATTTGGCGGCGGCTTCTCCTATCTGCAGCGCGCCCGTACCTATAGCCAGCAGGAGAAAATGTACATGGGCCGGGAGCGCAAGCGCGGCGCGCTGGAGGCTCTGAACCGTATGCTGCTTCATCTTCCGGGGGAAGACAGCTTTTTGTACGCCTCCCGGCCGGCTGAGGATTTTGCGAATCAATACGCCTACGTCATTACCCTGGACAGCGATACCATATTGCCGCCCGGCAGTGCTTTGCGCCTGATCGGGGCCATGGCACACCCGCTTCAAAAACGGCAGTTGTATGGCGGGAAGCTGCGGGGCAAAAGCATTTTGCAACCCCGGATGGAAGTGGCGGCGGATACGGTGCACACCCGCTTAAGCGCGATTCTGGGCGGTCGTGGCGGCGTGGACCCCTACAATGCAGCCGTCAGCGACCTTTATCAGGATTTATGCAATGCCGGCTCCTTTGCCGGCAAGGGCATCTACGATCCTGCAGCCTTCCATGAGGCGGTGGATGGCCGCATCGCACCTTACACCATATTAAGCCATGACCTGCTGGAAGGGGAGCTTTCCGGCAGCGCGCTGCTTTGCGACATCGCATTGTACGATGGCCAGCCAGGCACACTTAGAAGTTGGATGAAACGCCTTCACCGCTGGACTAGAGGTGATTGGCAGCTATTGCCCTGGCTTTTCCCCAAGCTTTACATGAATGGCCGTGCGCAAAAAAATCCACTGCCACGGTTTTCCAGGCACAAGATTTGGGACAACCTTCGCCGCAGCCTTGTACCCGCCGCCCTGGGCGGGCTGCTTTTGTACGCCGCGGCTACAGGCAGGCCATATTTGATGCTGCTGCTGCTTGTTTTGCCAAACCCTTATGTATTCCTTCACCCAAAGCCGCTGAAAGCGTTTTTTGTTCGACTGAGTTCTCTGCCCTATGAAATTCAAACGCTGCTGGACGCCGCTTTGCGCACCATATATCGGGTTGCCATCTCCCGCAAGCATATGCTGCAATGGGTAACCGCCGCTCAGGCGGAGCAGGGCGGTGCAACCCCCTACACCTCCGGGCTTTGGGCTCATTGGGTACTGGGCGGAGCCATGGCCGTTGTCTCGGTGGCCGCCGGATGGGTCCTGCCCGGCATCGTCATTGCCGCTCTGTGGATCATTTTCCCCTTTGCCGCCCCATGGCTGGATGCGCCGCTGCATGAGGAGCTGTTCCTTGAGGAGGAAAAAAAGGGCCAGCTTACCGACATGGCCAGGTCCACCTGGCGGTACTTTGAAAAAACCGTTACATCCTCCGACCACCATCTGCCTCCGGACAACCTGCAAATCCATCCCGACAAGGGGCTGGCCCACCGCACCTCCCCCACAAACATCGGCTTGTATCTCTTGTCCTGCGCCGCCGCGCAGACCTTGGGCTTTCTGGAGCCGGACGAAATGGCCCGCCGCATGGAAAAGACCGTTGCCACCATGGAGAAGCTGCCCCTGTGGGAAGGCCACTTCTACAACTGGTATGATACCAGAACCCTGGAACCGCTAAAACCCTGGTACGTTTCCTCCGTGGACAGCGGCAACCTGGCCGCATGCCTCATGTGCTGCGCACAAGTGGTGCGCACGCTGGCGGCCTCTCTGGACGCATCGCTTCGAACCCTGGCCGCGCGTATGGATGACCTGGCCCTTCATATGAATTTCAAAAAGCTGTACGACCCCAAGGCGGAGCTGTTTTACGTAGGGCTTGACGCCAAGGAAGAAGAACCGGGCGATTCCAGGTACGACCTTTTGGCCAGTGAATCAAGACTACTCAGCTTCGTGGCGGTTATGACCAGGCAGGTTTCCCCCCGCCACTGGTTCCGTTTAAGCCGTACGCTGGTCAAGGCCCGGGGAAAGCCGACCCTGGTATCCTGGAGCGGCACCATGTTTGAATACCTGATGCCCAACCTTTTGCTGCCTCTGACCCGCAATACGCTGCTGGACACCGCCTGCCGCCGGGCGGTAAAGAACCAGATGCATCATGCCCGCGGCGGTGTGTGGGGCGTCAGCGAAAGCGGCTATTACGCCTTCGACCCGTCACTGAACTACCAGTATCAGGCCTTTGGCCTGCCGGCACTGGCACTTGGCAACATCCCGGCGGAAGGCGTCATCGCACCTTATGCCAGCGGCCTTGCACTGCCATTGTATCCCGAGGAAGCCAGACAAAACCTGATGCGGATGAAGTCCATGGGCTGGGACAGCCATCTGGGTTTTTTTGAGGCTGCAGACTTCAATGCCTCCCGCATCGGCGAGGGCAAAGCCTTTGAGCTGGTGCGCAGTCATATGAGCCATCACCAGGGCATGCTTCTGTGCGCGCTGTGCAACCTGCTCTCCAAAAACGCTTTGGTGAAATATTTCGACGCACTGCCTGCTGCCCGTGCCTATGGCCTTTTGTTGCAGGAGAAGATGCCCCTAAACGTACTGCATTCCAGAAAAGCCATGCCAAGGCCGCGTTCCATCTCCGCTGCGCCCCGGTGCGCCAGAAGACAGGCCGCCGTCCATACCTTCCCGGTGGACGTACACCTGCTGCACGGCAGCGGCACCACACTTTGCGTCAGCGCCCAGGGCGGCGGGTATCTGGCCAGGGATGGGGTGATGATTTCCCGCTTCCGCGGCATGGCCGGGGATGAGGATGGCATACAGTTTTACCTTCGTGATGCCCAGGAGGATGCGCTCTGGCAGCCTACAGCACAAGATCTGCCAGGCGAAACTGTGTTTGAAACAGGACAGGCAGTGTTCTCAAGAACCCATCTGGGCATCGAAACCCGGCTTTCCTGCTTTGTCAACCCCCTGGATGGGGCAGCGCTGCATTTGATGGAAATCGTCAACCGCTCCAACCGGGAGCGGATCATAGAGGCTGCCAGTTATTTTGAATTGGCACTCAGCGGTCAGAAGGCCGATGCCGCCCACCCGGCCTTCCGCAACCTGTTCATTGAAACGGACCGGCTCGGCAAAAACGGCGTATGCGCCCGCCGCCGTCCAAGGGACAACAGTGATCCCAGAAGGATTTTGGTACATTCTATAGGCTCCGACGTAAGCCTCATCCACACCATTGCCCAAACCGACCGCTGCGCCTTTTTGGGCCGGGGCGGCAGCATACACGCGCCGCATCAGATGATGGAGAGCATGCATGCCGTCAGCAGCCGGGTAGGCGCCATGGTCAACCCCTGCGTCAGCCTGCGCACACAATTTTCCCTCCCCGCACACGGCCGGGCACAGCTTACCTTCTGCACCATGCTTACGGAGGAGGATCAGCAGCCCCAGGCCATGGTGGCAAGGTATGAAACACCGGATGATTTGAAGCGCGCCAGGGAGCTGGCCATTACCCAGGGCCTTGTCTCCGCCAGATACCTGGCAATTGATATGGCGGGCCAGAACCTGTACGGACGGCTGACCGGCTGCCTCATCTACGGCGGCCAGCCACGCGGGGCGTCAGGCGATCCTGTCCCCGTCTCCTGGCAATCGCTGTGGGGGCTTGGCATCAGCGGCGACCTGCCCATCATTACTGTGGAAATATTCAAGCGCGAGCATCTGCCCCTGGCCCGCACGGTACTATGTGCCCATGCCTGGTGGCGCATCCATGGCGTGTGGGCCGACCTGGTGCTTGTTAACTGTCATGGCGCGGACTACGACCAGCCGGTGCGCGACGCGCTTCGCGACCTTACTGCTTCCAGCCATGCCCGGGAACTTGTGGGCAAGCCTGGCGGCGTTCATTTAATCGAAAGGCAGGCATTGTCCCCCGAGGTGGAAAAGCTGCTGAAGGCAGCATCCCGGCTGTACTTGTGCGGCGAACACGGTTCCCTTGGTGCGCACTTCCGGTCGCTGCAAACATCCGCCAAGGCCCCCAATGTGCTATGGAAAAAAGAATACCAGGCTTACCCCATCCCGGTCATGCCCAGCTTGAGCCGCTTTATGTTCAATGGCTACGGCGGCTTTACCCTGCCGGAGGGCGAATATGTCATCGATCTTCCCAAGGATGTCATGACCCCCGCCCCCTGGTGCAACCTTTTGAGCAGCCCAGGCTTTGGCACGCTGGCCGCGGAAACCGGGCCCCTGTTTACCTATGCCGGAAACAGCCACCACGGAAGGATAACCCGCTGGCCCAACGACCCTGTCTCCCCAAGGCCGGGCGAAGGGCTCATCCTTCGGGACGAGGAAACCGGTGCACTGTTTTCCCCTTGCCGCTGGCCTCTGGGGGATGCCATGGCCTTCCGTGTCACGCATAGCCCAGGCCAGACCAATATCCACGGCTATGGCATGGGTCTTGAAACAACGCTGCAAATATTCTCCGACGCGCAATTCGCAGTCAGCCTAAGAACACTGCGTGTGCGCAACACAGGTGATGGGGAGCGGACAATACAGATCTTTCATTTTGCAGATTTCATGCTGGGCGAAAGCGAGCAGGCGGGTGAGCTGACATACGCCTTCCCTGCCAGCGCCCGTGAAGTCATGGCAGAAAACCCCGGTTTTTCAGGCACTGCCTTCCTGGCCCTCACCGACAAAACCGACAAAGCGGCCTCCACGGTACTAACCAAGGGCAGCTTCTGGGGTCTTGGCGACAGCAACAAGCCCATGGCGCTGGAAAGGGAGCATTTACCCCTCCAAGAGCCGGGTACAATGGGGCTCTTAACGGCGGCGGCTCACATTCCCCCCGGCCAGAGCATAGCCTTCACCTTTGCATTGGGCTCAGCCCCTGACAGGGATGAAGCCGGAAAACTCATTGCCTTCCTGGAAAAAGAAGGCGCATCCAAACGTCTGAAGGAAACCCAACGCTACTGGGCAGCGGAGCTTATGCCCTTGCAGGTACTATTGCCAAACGAAGGCCTAAACCTGATGATGAACCGCTGGCTGCCTTATCAGGTTCGCTCCGCAAGGCTCTACGCCCGGGCAGGCTTTTATCAGGCGGGCGGTGCCATTGGCTTCCGCGATCAGTTGCAGGATATGCTGGCCCTTTTGTACACAAGGCCGGATGCTGTGCGCGCACACCTTCTTTTGTGCGCCGCCCATCAGTTTGAGGAGGGCGATGTGCAGCACTGGTGGCACCCCCCGGCGCTGGGCGTGCGAACGCGCATCACCGATGATTTGCTGTTCCTGCCCTACGTCACCGCGGCCTATGTGGAAAAGACGGGTGATGACAGCGTGCTGATGGAGCATGCACCCTATCTGAAAGGTCCGCAAATTCCCGAAGGCCAGGAGGACTGGTACGGCACCCCCAGGGAAAGCGACTTTACCGAAACGCTTCTGGAGCATTGCCTCAGGGCCATACGGCGTGTCCGCCTTGGTTCCCATGGCCTGCCGCTCATGGGCGGTGGCGACTGGAACGACGGCATGAACAGGGTTGGCGAGCAAAAGGGCGAAAGCGTGTGGCTGGGCTTTTTCCTGTGCGAGGTGCTGAACCGCTTCGCCCCCCTTGCCATAAAAGAAGTGGCCGACGAGCTGTATGCCTTCCGCAAAGAACTATTGCAAAACATTGAGCAGAGCGCCTGGGACGGTGATTGGTACCTGCGCGCCTGGTATGACAATGGCAAGCCTCTTGGGAGCCGGGAAAGCCTGGGCTGCCAGATCGACAACCTGGCCCAAAGCTGGAGCGTGCTTGCCGGAGCGAATCCCTTCCGCACGGCCCGTGCGGTGGACAATGCCTGGAACATGCTTTACGACAGCCAGCACCTGCTATTGAAGCTTCTTCACCCGCCCTTTGACGGCGGTGAAAACCCCGGCTATATCGCGGGGTATCTCCCCGGCGTGCGGGAAAACGGCGGCCAATATTCCCACGCCGTGCCATGGATGATCTGGGCGCTGCTGGAATTAGGCGACAAGAACCGGGCTTATGAGCTAATCCAGGCCATGCTGCCCATGAACCATGCCAAAACGCAGCATGAAGCGGACCGCTACAAGGTGGAGCCTTACGTCACCGTCGCCGACATCTACACAAACCCCGACCAGATGGGCCGTGGCGGCTGGACCTGGTATACTGGCAGCGCGGGCTGGCTGTACGTGGTAACGTTGGAAAAACTGCTGGGCTTTGAAAAGCGGGGCGACAAGGGGCGCCTTTGGCCGCATGTGCCGGAGGAATGGACCGAGTTCACCATCACCTACAGGCATGGCCGCACCACCTATCACCTGACCGCTTCCCGGGAAACGGCAGAACCTATCCTCGATGGAGAAGCACTTGCAAGCGGCTGGATCACCTTCAAAGACGACGGACGCATCCACGAGGCCCATTTCCCCATCGATGGAACGAGGGTTGAGGCAGAGTAGAAAGAAGCGGGAGGAGCTCTTTTGAAAAAGAAATCCTCCCGCACCCACCAAAGAAAACCAATCTCCATAAGGCAACAAGAAGGCTATGCCATTGGTTTGTTGATGGTCTTTGGGATGCTCACAGGAGCGTCCTTCATTTTTTGCTCCGCCTTAAATTGGTTAGCCTCCTTTTACAAGGGGGCGGCGCGAAGCGCCGGGGGTTCGACAAAATTTTTTTGACACTGCATCAAAACTGAAAACAAGACACTCTATATAACGACAAGACACAAAGACGATAGGGGGGATTTTCTTGAAAAAGGTCCTTTCTGGTTTTGTGGCAATGATGCTTCTCTTGTCCTTTACCCTACCTGCCCTGGCTGCGGCCCAATCTCCGCCGTTGCTCCAAATCACCTCAAGCCCCGATCGTGCAGGAGTAAGCTGGACCCTGACCACAGACAGCGGCGATTTCGCCATCAGCCACGCAAGCTGCGACATTGAAAAAGCCAGCTCGACATCGGTGAATGCCAGCGCATGCACACAAACCAATCAAACGGCGGACAGTATTGGAGGAGTCATTTTTCTGCAGAAGTTGGTAAACGGCGTATGGAGCTCGGTAAACTCCAAGTCATTTACCGCATATGGAACCAACACAAGTACAGGTTCCATCACCTGGTCGGCGGAACCCGGCTTCTACTACCGCCTGCGCACCAATCACACTGCAGCGAAGGACGGGTCTACCTTGTATAAAACCACGTATACCAGTTCCATTTTCGTCAATTAACCACCCGCAGTGTAGCGAGCATGTTTAAAAAGGTATCCTTGTCCAGCTTGCCATTGATGTCTACGGTTGCTGCGCTGGAGAACATCTTTGAATACCACCAGCCGGATCCCGTGACGAATACGGTGAACTCCCCCGCCGGTGTTGTCTGCGTGAAGGCATGATCCGGGAAGCTTACTTGCGGCTCTGACTGTTCTCCTATGACCGGTTGAATGGAGAATACAACCTTACTGTTTTCATCTGCCGCATAGCTGTATCTCACCGTCATCAAGTCGCCATCCAATACCATCGCCTCGACATTGCCAAGCTTCATGCCGCCTGGAATCTGCATTGGCTCGTACACGGTTACGCCGAAGGTCGCATGAATCTCATCAACGGTCTTTAAGTCATAGCTTGTAACAGGTGTCTCAATGCAGTAGAAACCGGTATCGGGCGGCGGCGGTACGTCCACCGCGACATTCACTTGAAGGACGTTGCCAACCCAAAGCTTGGCACGGCTTATAAAGCTGCTGGCGGAACTTACGATGGCAGGATCCAGCACCGAATACACGCATATCCCTATCAAAAGGCAGGCTGTTGCGAAAGCCACCCTCCGGACCGAGCGCAGCCTGGCCTTTCTTTTTTGCGTTTGATTTGACAGAACCGAATTGTTTGCCGCAAGCTCATCCGCCTTTTGATCCTGTTCCTTGACACCGGCAATTGCCATGATGCTTCCCTCCATTTGTGTTAACCGAACCAATCGCAAAGCGCTTCAATAAATGGCGTGCAATCCGTCCAGTATCGTTAAAAAGGTGTCCTTGTCCATCGTTCCCTTGATATAGACATCGCTGCTGCCGCTGATGGTTGCCGCGTCCCAGCCGGTGGCGGAGGCCCATACGATAAATGTCCCGACAGACGTCTCTTGCTCTATGGTTTCTACAAATATGGCCCTTCCTCCGGCATCAGCCACTTCCTTGATGGTGAACTCCAGCGTATCTTTTTGGTCCTTATAAACGTACTGAATTCCTGCTCGAAAATCATCCGGCACGGATGCCTTGAGATCCCCCAGGGTCATTCCGTCAGGAAGCTTCGTTGGAAGAAGTACCGTCAGCCCGTGTGCTTGCGCGAACTCCTTCAGTGCTGCAGTGCCCTCGCTTTCGCCTGGCGCTGCGGTTGACAGAACCTCTTTCTTCTCCGGCGGTTCCACCTTCACATCCAATTTCAGGACATTGCCGGCCCAAATCCGGGCGTGGCGCATAAAGCTGTTGGCGTTGCTCACAGGTACGGGATCCAACACGGCATATACGCTTACCGCTATCAAAAGACAGGCTGCCAAAATCACCACGCTCCCAACAAGGCGCAGCCCGGCCTTTCTTTTTTCCCTATGCTTTCCCTTTGCATCGCCGCTGCGCCTGTGCTCACAAGAAATCAAGACCTGTTCCTTCATTCCGGAAAAGGGCATGAGCTCTCCCTCAACCTTGACAAATTGAAGAGCGCGGATCTTTGCTTCTATCATTTTTCTTTCCCTGCTATTCATCCTGCTCCCCTTCCTTCATCCTGTCACGCAGCACATGAAGCGCCCGCTGGTACTTCGACCGTACAGTATGGTAATTCATACCGAGCTTTGTTGCGATAACCTTCAGCGTATCGTCGGTGGTGGATTTCATGACAACAATTTTTCTGGTATCATCATCCAATTCTTCCAAGGCTTTCTTTAGAAGAAGCGAGTCATCATAGGATATCAGGTTTTCTCCCATGTCAATCGTCTGATCAATCAGCCCTGTCAACAGGCGCGCCTTGTTGATCAGCGCGGCAAAGGAGAACCTGTTCATATGGGCATACGCCTCATGCCTTGTAATGGTAAACAGCCACTGGAAAAGCTTGCGGTGATCCTTTAGCTGATAATAATTCATCGCCGCCTTGATCAATACCTCCTGCATGACGTCCTGCACATCCGCAGTATTGTTCAATATACGGTAAGCTTCCCGCTTTAGGGCACTTTCCATATCTTGGGTGATTTGGCACATGATGAATTCCCATCGGTTTTCTATCGGTTCCGGCTCCTCCGCCACAAAAATCGAAAACATTCGCTCACTCCCTGAGGGGCTGATGGACTCATTATATCATGTATATCGGCCCGGCGCATGGTTTTTTCACTGTTGCAGCCCATGTTGTATTCATAACAAATTGTATATCCGCAGCATATACAAGGCCAAGCCTTGACACGCTTTGACGCTTCCCCTACAATGGGTCGGGGAAGGATATTTGCTCGTGATGCAAAATCAAGCCATTGCCCGAAAGGAATCTATGACGCGCAACGATTTTTTGCCGGTCAGCCCATCGGATGTAAAACAACGGGGCTGGGACCAACCGGATTTTGTATATGTCTGCGGGGAGGCTTATGTAGACCATCCCTCCTTTGGCCATGCCATCATCAGCCGTGTGCTGGAAAGCGCCGGCTACAAGGTTGCCATGCTATGCCTGCCGCCTTTTCACGATGAATCCGCTTTTAAAACCTTTGGAAAGCCCAAGCTGGCCTTTTTGGTGTCCGCCGGTGTCATCGACAGCATGGTCAACCACTACACCGCCGCCAAAAAGCGAAGGAATGAGGATGTATACGCCCCCGGCGGCAAGGCCGGCCTTCGGCCTGACCGGGCGACCATCGTCTACTGCAACCGCATCCGAAAGGCGTATTCCAATGTGCCCATCGTGATCGGCGGGCTGGAAGCATCGCTGCGCCGTTTTTCCCATTACGACTACTGGGAGGACAAGGTGCGCCGCTCCATCCTGGTGGATAGCGGGGCAACGCTGCTTTCATACGGCATGGGGGAAAAGTCCATTCTGGATTGCGCCGCATGGCTGCGTGGTGGTGCGAACAAGGATGAGCTTTCAAGCATCCGGGGCATCTGCTATCTGCAAAAGGACAAGCCTGAGGGGATAGAAGAAGTCCCCTCCCATAGGGAGGTGACTGCCGACAAGGCCGCTTACGCCCGGGCTTTCATGATCCAGTACAACGAGCAGGACCCGTTTCGCGGCAAACCCCTTTGCCAGCAGCAGGACACCTATCGGTGGCTTATTCAAACACCTCCGCCATACCCCCTAACCAGGGAGGAGCTGGACGCGGTGTACGCATTGCCGTATGCAAGGCGCTGGCACCCGGATTACGATGCGTTGGGCGGCGTGCCGGCCCTTGAGGAAGTGGAGTTTTCCGTTTCCGCCACCCGTGGCTGCTTTGGCGGCTGCAATTTTTGCGCCCTCACTTATCACCAGGGCCGCATCGTTACCTCCCGCAGCCCTGATTCCATCGTGAAAGAGGCCGAGATGCTGACAAAACTCCAAGGCTTCAAGGGATACATTCACGATGTCGGAGGCCCTACCGCCAATTTCCGCCGTGCTGCCTGCAAAAAGCAGTTGACCCATGGCGCGTGCAAGGACAGGCAATGCATGTACCCCAAGCCCTGCCGCCATTTGACACCCGACCATTCGGAGCTTTTAAACGTACTGCGCCGCATTCGTGCGCTGCCGGGCGTGAAGAAGGTGTTCATCCGCTCGGGCCTGCGGTATGATTACCTGCTTTTGGACAAGGATGGTACCTTCCTTCGGGAGCTGGTCCAGCACCACGTCAGCGGCCAGTTGAAAGTCGCTCCCGAGCATATCTCCCCCCGTGTCTTATCCCGCATGGGCAAGCCTGGCCGGGAGGTGTACGACGCCTTTGTTCAAAAGTACAAGGCTGTCAACGAGCAGTTGGGTTTGAAGCAATTCCTGGTGCCTTACCTCATGAGCAGCCATCCAGGCAGCGACTTGCAAGCTGCCGTGGAACTGGCCCTGTACATTCGCGATACGGGCCACCAGCCGGAGCAGGTGCAGGATTTTTACCCTACCCCCGGCACGCTTTCCACGTGCATGTTTTATACCGGGCTTGACCCCCGCACCATGGAAAGCATATTTGTACCCCGCACCCCCCACGACAAGGCCATGCAGCGGGCGCTGCTGCAATACAAAAAGCCGCAAAACCGCAGGCTGGTGCTGGAAGCCCTGCGCCTGGCGGGCAGGGAAGATCTCATTGGCTACGGCAAAAATTGCCTGGTGCCACCCGGCATGGGCTATCAAGGCAGACCGCCCAAAGCCCCGCAGGAGGAAAGACCATTCAAGAACCCCAAATCCTCCTCAAGAGCCCAGGGGAAACCGGAAAGACCACAGGGAAAGACCAAAAAAGGACCGAACGGCAAAGCCGTAAAAACCTATGGCGCAGCGCCCGGAAGACCACCATTGTCTCCATCATCCCGAAGGGGCTCTCCTGCCAAGGGAGCAGGGCACGATGTACACCGCTCAGCTTCCGCTTTAAGCCCCGCCACGAATCAAAAAAACCCCCGCAAGAAGTAAGGTGTGGGGGTTAATCACTTAAGCTAAATAAAGCAAGAGTTTAGAAGGCGGAATATCCATCGTCATCTGATGATATTGACTCTTCATAGATTTTTTGCAAGATAAGTGATGCAAACTCAATTCGAATCAAGTATGCAAATTCAGACAAAATTTGTCTATGAATTTTCAACTTAACTTCATTGATAACATTTTCGTCAGTTGATTCGCAGAATCTTTTCCCGTATGAGGACACAGATAATACAAGGTGAGCCTTAAGTCCCATTACCTTTATGCCTGTATCCATGCATAATATTGAGCCTATTTTTCCACAATTGTGATCTCTATTATCAAAAACATAACCTCTGCCTTGTGAGGCCTCGATTTTATCATTTTCAAAGACAAAATCAGATTCTTGTCCGCTTAATACTCGGCAAAATACAGTTTTTGGATTAGTCGAAAGTTCACTTAGATCCAATCCGCTATTTATTACACCCTTATCAACATAAAGCCATTCAGGACTTATCGAAGGAATTGTATATGCCATTGATACAACAAGCTGCTTGCTTTGTATAGGTGTAAGAGAATATAGGCTCTCTCGTATGCCACGACATAAAGTAACCATACTCTGTATTGGATTATTCGCTTGAATGAATAATATAGCCTCTTCTTCACGTGCACTGCATGGATTAATAGATATTTTATCAATAATCCTAACTAAATTATCATATTTCTCATCATAACAATTGCGGTAAGCTTTGAAAATCTCATCATCGATATTTAGACTGCCTTGTAAGTTTGCTTCCATGTTTTTTTGCCTTGGTTTTTGATATGTGTATATAACATTAATAAATGCATACATATAAACAACAGCCGTAAGAGCAAAACCGAAAAAGGTTAGCTTGCCATCAGAGTATGACAACTGAAACACTTCACCTAGGTTTTTTATTATCACCGGAAACCAAATCAATGAAAGTATACCAGCGATTATTTTTCTGATGTGATGCTTCTCTGCATTTGCAACAACTATATCTAACCACTCATTAATCGAGCTCAAAAAATTATCTTTTCTTTGGCTGTAACTTGTCATTTGAGCTCGTCGCATCCCTTCTCTTTGTTTGTAAAACCTCCCGTCCCATCCATGCAACTTCAAGAGATTTTTTTCTATCTATAACAATGCAGCTTCTATCAAGGCAGGCTAATTCTAGCGAACTCTTTTTCCTTTTTTCTGGTTCAAAAGCTTTTGTTTCAATCATTTTTTTCAACTTCCTCCAAGGATTCATTTTTTTCTCATCCTTCCTAATTATTGTATACCCAAATGGTATATATTTCAAGTATTCTTTGCCATCTCTGACTTGGAGATGTCTAGTATATAAGGCAATGATCCTTCAATTCTAGATATACCCTATATTCTCAAAATAGACCGAAACATATTCTAGAATCATCTAACAAAACGCGTTCTCTCAGACAGTCTCCAGCATCGTATTATTCTTAAACCAATGAATACAAAATAATCAATCTAAACAAGCACTGGAAAAATATCGTGCTCCGATGCTCTATTTGAATTCATGGATAATAGGATCTTGTTACCCCTAGTGATTAATTAATCAATGGTCTTCCAATTATTCGACCTTTAAGCATACAAATGCAACAAGGTCAGGATAACTGCAACACCTTCTTCCTTCTTGCCCGCACCGTTCTGTCCGTTATGTCCAGCTCCTCCGCAATCCGTTCATCTGTCCACTTGTTTCCGTAGTAGTATTGAAGGATTCTGCGGTCCGTCTCATCCGGCAAACTCTTCAGCAGTTGATCAAATTGCGTCAGCAGGTTCGTATTCTCCTGACGCTTTCTTTCTAGAACCCGCATATACCCCTCGATTTTCATGCTTTGTGCCGCATCCGGGTATTTGATGCCAGGCAGCGTGCTCGATGGCGTCCGGGGCGGGCTTCCCCCCGGAGCGCCAATGAAGCAAAACCGGCTGATCTGATGATCGATGGCCGCAATCTCAAAAGGGGCATAGCGGCAGGCATCCAGCAAATCCTTCGTCGTCATATTGCGGTGCCTTTCTTTTCCGGTGGCATTTTGAATCCCCAGTGGGCAAGGGCTTTGCGCATGCTATCCACACTGGCGTAACCGTTGGCTTTTGCCGTTTTCTCGCGGCCTACTCCCGCATCCAGGTCCCAGGCGGCATTCTCGGCGCGTATCCTGGCCATTGCCGCCCGGCGCGCATTGGCAGCCTGTAAAGCCTGACGGGGTGACGGTTTGTACGGCAGGGTAATGGTGGTCACATCGGGCTTTTCCGGCTGCTTACATACAGGCAAGTCTCTCGTCTTCTTTCTATGCCTTTTAGCGGGCAGACACCCCATTCCCGCAGCACACAGCATGGTAAGGAACAAGGTAAAACCAAAAATGATCAAAATGTCTTTCATGGACCATGTCATTTGCATGTCCTCCTATCTTGCTACAATACGGTATACTGACAAACATCCTTAGCCCTGACTTTGCAAGGTTTTGCACGAAGTGCGCTCCGTGCTTTTTGCCGAAAACCCATACAATTCATTGGGAGTGCAGCCAAGCGCCCGCGAAAGATAAATGACATGTTCCGCCGATATCATCTTTCTGCCATGCAGCATGGCGGAAAACGCTTTGACGCCAAGCCCGGCCTTCTTTGCCACTGCCCCCTTTTTCATGCCTGTTTCACTGATGATCCGCTCCACATTTTCTGCAACTACGCTCATATCTTTCCTCCCTTACTCAAGATTCTTGTGCATGTCCACATATTACTACAGTTATCTTGAATAGTCAATACCCATTACACAACTTTCTTGTAAATTTTTCTTGACCGCTCAAGATTATGATGCTATACTTTGAATAGCAAAGGATGGAGGACGAATTAATGAGCATTGGGAGCCGCATCAAGCAGGCACGAATATCTGCAGGTCTATCCCAGGCGCAGCTTGCAGAAAAGGTTGGTGTATCATCGGGGGCAATCGGAAATTACGAAAGCGACTACAGCTCTCCCAAAGACGAGATTCTCTATGTTCTCATGCGGGTGCTCAATGTTGATGCCAACTTTATTTATCAGGATTTCATTGACCAGACCAAACGGTCGGAAGTGGATGAAATTGTGGAGGCGTTTCACAAAAACCGGAAGCTGGCAATCCTCTTTTCCAGGTCGGCCAAATTAAAGCCGGAGGACCTGGACATCGTGCTAAAATTGGTAGAACGAATGGATGAAGAAGATGAGCATGAGCCCTGACGATATTCGAGTATGCGTTACGCCTTTGCCAGGTGCCATCAAAGCTTTTGCCAGGCGATTGAAAAGCGGAAGGGTATGCATTGTAATCAACGCCAGCCTGGATGAGAAGGGACAAAAGGAAGCCCTCCGGCATGAACTGGAGCACGTGAAGCGGAACGATTTTGACAAGGACGAACCTGTGCAAAGGATTGAAGCCGCGACGTAAGCGAAACCTTCTTTTGAAAAAAGCCCGCCCCGGTTATTTGGCCGGGGCGGGCGATGTTTATCAGTGCTACGGATGTAAAACATTATTTCCGCTTTATCAAATCCGAAAAATACTCCTCTTTGGTGATGGAATAGCTCTTGTCATCCAGCACCTTGCCGTCATAGCGCCTGCTGGCCATGCGCAGCGTTCCTTCATAGCGGAAGCCGCACTTTTCAATCACCCGCTGAGAGCGCAGATTATCGGCAAAGTGGTACACCGTTACAAGCTTCAACCCTCTTTCCTCAAACAGGTGTGAAAGTACCCTTTGCACAGCCTCGGTCATATATCCCTTGCCCCACCAGGGTTTGCCCAAGGCATAGCCGATCATGCGGATGGACTCGCTGCTGTCGCGCCGCTCATCCCGGTGCAATCCCACGGAGCCGATTACCTGATGCAGCGTCTTTTCTTCCAAGGCCCACACGCCGTCCTCCGTCATAAAGCGGATCAAAACCTCTTTGGTCTGTGCCGTGGTTTCATGAGGCGGCCAGCCCGCGTGGGGGCCTACGTCCGGATCCTTGGAGTAAGCATGAAAATCGTCAAGATCTCCTTCATCAAAGGGCCGAAGGATCAATCGCTCAGTTTCCAGCGTTTTCATGGCAATGCCTCCATCCTCTTTTCACTTCAGCCTTAGCTCCGCCAGCACCCTTGAAGCTGTCTGCTCAAGCTCTGATAGTTGTATAAGCTCCAGGCTGCCATAAGGGGCATCCAGAATCCTTTCCATGGCGAAGCGATAAGCCTGCAACAGCTCCATCAACGCCGGTGTGTCCACAGCTCCATTCTTGTAATGGACGTCCATCATGCTTTTCGCCGCGCAAAACCAGCACTGATTCAAAAGAGCAAGCAGCATGTCAGCCGTGTATGAGGGATAATACTGATGAACCATGCCCTCAGCCGCGGCTTGCATAAGCAGTGCCCGCATTTTCGGCCCAAATGCATCCGCTTGCGACCGGCTGAACTGGGTATAGAGCGTACGGCCCGTATCGGAGAAAATGATGGGCAGAAGCAGCGACAAAAACCGCTCTTCCCCTTCCCGAATGGGCATGGCATAGTGCAAAAGTGCATTCAGCCTTTTCAGGCTCTCCGTCTCCCGGCCCACTGCCTCCTCCGCCAAATCCAGCGCCTTTTCCGCCCGCCCGGTGCAGATCGTTTCCAGCACCGCGTACTTGCTTTCAAAATGGTGGTAAAAGCTGCCCTTGCTGGCTTTGAGCACTTGCAGCAAGTCCTGCACGGAGGTTTGCTCATACCCTTTCAGGTAAAACAACCGCTCCGCCACATCCAAAATGGCCTTCTTCTTCTCATCGCCCCGCCGCATGCTTCCACCTCTTTTCAATCCCAGTATATCCCACGGGCCAAGGTGCGTCAAGTAACGGGGGAGGACGAGAAAATATGCAGGGAAGGGACTTTTTGAAAAAATTCCCTTCCCCGAACCCCATCCTGAAAAACTCAATTATATAACATAACATGATGGTGTATTAAACCAATAAAAGTCCAGCAAAAGCAGCTGGGAGTAACGAGGGGCGCAGCATCTCGTTTGCAATCGTCTCGAACGGCTTTTCCGTTCGGACGGGGGTTTGCGAAGCAAACATTCCTTATACTTTTCGCTGACCGCATGCGCAGCATGCAAGCGAAAAGTGAAAATCCGCGAAGATGATTTTTCATCTTCGCGGAAAACGTCAGTTAAATTCAACAGTCCTTTGATACGCTCTGTAATTGGAGGTGAACATTTTTTCCCGCTTGATCTCCTGGCCGTTCTTGTACCATACCTTGTAGGTGTCCACCACATAGCCTGTTCTGGCCTCGATTGTTTCCTTGCTGGTACCAACGGGCAGGCTTGCGTTTTGCACGTATTTCACATCGGATGGCGGCCGGATCGTTTTCATAACCTCCGACTTAAGATCAATGGTCACGCCCGTGCCAAGGCTCATGCCGTAAATCTCCACGGCCACCTTCCGGTCGTTGTAATAACTGATGATGAAGATAGGCGTATCCTTGTTGTTTCGGAACTTGAAGTCCAGGTTCGGCCAGTTGACGGTGGCATCCAACCCCTTGTCCACGTAGGTACTGGGCCAGGAGTGCGGGCTGCGGGATACAATCTCCAGGTCGGCCCTGGCCACAGCGTTGAACAGCGTACTGGATGTTTGGCACACACCGCCGCCGATGTCCGGAACAGCTTGTCCGCCGGCGATGGCGATGGCCTCCTTGTACCCCTTGGCTTCGGTTCGCTGCCCAGTGGCCTCGTTGAAGGAAAACACTTCCCCCGGCATCACCGCGCGGCCGTTGATGGCCTTGGCGGATAGGTCTATATTGGTGTTGCGGTTGGAATTGCTGGTGGTTACGGTGTGGTATTGGGAAACCAGCTTGAAGCTGTTCATCAGTTCCACCTTGGTCACCTTTGGCGTGATAACCTCCGGGGTAATGGTAACAGTCTGGCCATACTCCCTGGCATCCAGCTTGGCAATCACCTGACGGTACAGTGCCTCCGGATCCACTTTCACACCCACGGCTTCATCGGAAAAAGTGAACTTTCTGTTGGTAAAATCAAAGGTTTTTACTTCGGCGTTTACAGGCTCCCGGTTGACGCGGCTCACCATCCCATCGGTGATCGTTCTGACCGCTGCCTTGTCGTAAGTTGTTTCCGAGGTGAGGAAAACGTTGTTGCGGTACAGCTCTTCGGTCGCATTCAGCCGCTGCTCGAAAGGCGTAACGGATGTATTCAAAATTGCTGCGGTGTTTTGCCTGCCCAACGAATACGCCTTCTCCAGCACCTGATCCACATT
Source organism: Bacillota bacterium (assembly GCA_023415145.1). Lineage (GTDB taxonomy): Bacteria > Bacillota > Clostridia > Christensenellales > Aristaeellaceae > JAEWAH01. Next base: position 29,280 of record JAEZLW010000137.1, read on the forward strand.
CCGGGAAAGGGGCACCACATGGCTGTTGATACGCTCTGTAAGGCTGCCGATAGCAATCGTCAGGGAAAAACCACCATCCGACTGAGTCTTGTCTGAATGCAAAGCGCTGCGGGCTTCGTCTATGTTCATGTTCCCTATGTGTATGTTATCCACATATACACCGGGGAAAATGGTATTCTGGGCAACATAGTTGCGTCTGATTCTGTAATCGTTCATCCGGGAAGCATCCCAGGCAATCAACTGGCCGTTCATGAATCCATAGTTGGGCATATCCTTCCAAAAGATGCCCAAAAGCTGGGGCGCCATAAAAAGGCCAAGGCTGATGAGCCCCAGGGTGCAGATCATGATGACCGTGGCATACAAAATAGGATGGCTGTTCTTCCGTCTGGACGAGCCGGAATAATCCTCCTGCCGCGGGCCGCCCTTGAAATTCGATGTTTTCCCGCCATGGCGCGGCGTATACCCCTCAGCGCTGCGGTGCGTGTAGGGGCTTTTAACGGGGGCCCGGCCAGGGTTTGCCGTATGTACCGGCGGGAACGACTGGTCAAAGGAGCGGTCCGCCACATTCCGGGCACGAGAGACTCGGGGCTTTGACACCTGGTTCCGGCCCTGAGGGTCCATCCTGGGTGGGGTATGCTCCATGGTATACGCTCCTTCGCCAAAAGATACTATATATACCTAATCAACGGTCAAGATGCCGCTTTCCATGCCGGGCAATACACTTTTCTTATTCGCCTGCCCGCAGCATTTTAAAAGAAAGAATCTGCAGGCTGTCGCTCAAATGCACATTGACAACTGTCACGCTGTCAGGGTGATGCAAATCCGTTGGCGCGAAGTTCCAAATTCCCTTGACGCCATTGTCCACCAGCCTGTTGAGTACCTGCTGAGCGCCTTTTGCCGGTATCGCAAGCACACCGATATCCACCTGGTTTTCTTTTAGGAATGCTTCCAGACCATCGATGGAAGAAACTTTGATGCCGGCAACTTCCGTGCCGACTTTGCTTGCATCTGCCTCAAAGATAGCTGCCACCTGAAAGCCTTCCCGGCCAAAGGACGGATAATTCGCCACCGCGCGGCCAATGTTGCCCGCACCTACGATCACCATCCGGTGCTTTTTGTCCAGACCTAGAATCTCCGATATATGCCCTTTGAGTGAGGACACCTCGTAGCCATAACCTTGTCGGCCAAACCCGCCAAAGCAGTTGATATCCTGTCTGATCTGTGAGGCGGTGAGCTGCATCCGCCTGCCTAACTCCTGGGATGAAATCTGGTGCACGCCAGCCGCCTCCAGTTCCCGCAAATGCCGGTAGTATCCCGGCAGCCTGCGGATAACAGCATCCGACACATAGCTTGCCACTAGCAATCCCCCTTTACGTTTTTCCATAGAGTACATTGTAGAGGAAATAGATTCCTTTTTTGATCTGTTAAATGTTATTATAACATCGTGATATTTTTTTCGCAAGGAAATCAGCAGTTTTCCATGTTATTTCTAATAAAAAAAGCAGGGCGGAAGATAATCTTCCGCCTGCACAAATACACTCAAAACTGTGAAGCAAGCCTTAGAATCACGAAAACATTCTTTCCAATTCCTCGTACTTCTCATGGGTGATCAGCGCGTCATGCTGTGTGCCATTTAATTGCACCACATACGTCCAGCGGCCATAGGGTGTGATGGCCTTGATGTGGGTCAGATTGATGATGTAGGACTTGTGGCACCTGAAAAATACATTGGCGTCCAGCCTGGCTTCCGTGTCACCCAGGGAATCGCTGGTGACATAACGGCCATCGCCAATGGTATAGATCACCGTAGCCCGCTCCTCCCGCTGCACAAGCAGGATGTCCTGCATGTTCAAAAAGCTTACCCCGTCCCGGTGATGCAGCATCAGGCGGCCGGCAGCCACCTGGTTGCGGGGCTTTACAAGCGGCAGGGGCTTTTCCTCCCGGCGGGCAATGCGGTCACGGGCACGCTCCAGGGTTTTCATCACCCGTTCCACCTTGAAGGGTTTGAGCAGGTAATCAAAAGCGTATACTTCAAACGCATCGCCCATGTACTGGTCGTGGGCAGTGGCGAAAATGATCACAGTGGCCGGGTCCATGTCCTGTATGATCCTTGCGCACTCCACGCCGCTCATGCCTGGCATTTCCACATCCAAAAACACTACCTGGGGACGGTGCTTTTCGATAAGCTCAATGAGGGCAAGACCGCTCTCCGCCTCACCCACGAGGGTGAACCCATCAACCTTGGATATCATATGGCGCATCACCGTGCGCATGCCGCTGTCGTCATCGGCAATCACAACGCGGATATCGCTCAACGGGGTCTCCACCGCCTTCTTCTGTCTTGTGGCCTTGTGAGTATCTCGTGCATGACCACCGCCTGCATCAGCGTTTCACGGTTGATCGCAAGGCTTAAGGCGGGGTACATATTCTGTACAGGTTCTAAAACCAGACGCGTATCCGCCGTTTTAGCAGTGAAGGATGCGGATTCTGCTGTGCCGGAAAGACTGCTTTGCAACCTGGGCAGAAGCTCCTGGGGCTTTGATGTGCTTGCGCTGCTTAAAGAGTAAGGGCTTGCCGCACCCTCGCCGCCTGCAATATAAGGGGCCTGTTGATTGGCCATGCTCCCGGGCATGGCCGCACCTTCACCGCTGCCCATGCCCTCCCTTAAAGCAGGAGCTTTCAGTGTTTTATACACTTGGGCAGGCTGTGCCGTTTTCGCCGGTTGCTTTCCGGACATGGATTCTTCTATGGTCTGGGTCAAATCTCCAAGCATACGCTGCCAAGGCTTCTCCGGCGCGGCGCCATGATTGTCCCGGTTGGCGGAAGCTTGCTGCTTTTTCGCCCATTTGAAGATGGCGTTGACAATGCCGATGATGACAAGAATCGGGAATATGCCGTCCATCCTGCCTCTCCCTTCTGCTTTGCCCGGCATGGATAAACCGTGCCGGGCAAAACGACTGGCTATCGTGTCACATTACTTTTTGTGAAGCTCCTCGGGAGGTGCGGCAGGCGTGCTGGCCTTTGCAATACCGTCCCGCATGGTGGTATCGGCGATCACGTTCTGCATCTGATAATAGTCCATCACACCCAGCTTGCCTTCCCGAAGGGCGCTCGCCATGGCCTTGGGTACTTCAGCCTCAGCTTCCACAACCTTGGCACGCATCTCCTGCACGGCGGCCTTCATTTCCTGCTCATGGGCAACAGCCATGGCCCGGCGTTCCTCCGCCTTGGCCTGGGCGATGCGCCTGTCAGCTTCTGCCTGGTCCATTTGCAGTTGTGCGCCGATGTTGCGGCCCACGTCCACATCGGCGATGTCGATGGAGAGAATTTCAAAGGCGGTACCGGCATCCAGGCCCTTGTTAAGAACCGTACGGCTGATAAGGTCGGGGTTCTCCAGCACTAGCTTGTGGGTTTCAGAAGAGCCTACGGTGGTGACGATACCCTCGCCAACGCGGGCGATAACCGTTTCTTCCCCGGCGCCGCCCACCAGGCGTTCGATGTTGGTACGCACAGTGACACGGGCTTTGGCGCGAAGCTCAATGCCATCCTTGGCAATGGCAGCCACCACCGGCGTTTCAATGACCTTGGGGGTAACGCTCATCTGAACGGCGTGGAACACATCGCGGCCCGCCAGATCGATGGCGCTGGCCTTTTCAAAAGGCATTTGAATGTTGGCGCGCTGAGCAGCGATCAGAGCGTTGATCACCCTGTCCACATTGCCGCCGGCCAGGAAGTGGGTTTCCAGCTTGGTAATGGTCAGGTTAAGGCCTGCCTTGTTTGCTTTGATGAGCGGGTGCACCAGCCTGTGGGGCTGTATGCGGCGGATGCGCATACCGACCAGCGCACCGATGGAGATATGCACGCCGGAAGCCAGCGCACTGATCCACAACCCCAGGGGCACAAAGCGGAAAAACACCGTGAGAAAGACCACTGCCAGAAATGCGAAAAAGATAATCCAGATGTAGGCGTCCATAGCCAGTTCTCCTCTCTATCTCTTCAAAGGGTTTGCCTGCCGGTTTTACCGGCAGGTTGCTTTCGTTACAACTGGCGCACCGTGATCCTGGCGCCTTCCACCTGCTCAATGCGCACCTTGGTGTTGGCAGCCACAAATTCGCCTTCAGATACCACATTCAAACGCACGCCGTCAAATTCGGCAATTCCGGCAGGGCGCAGCACCGTGGTGGTGATGCCCTCCTTGCCCAGGAAAACGTCCATATCCGCGGTGGCGGTATAGCCTTCGGCTGTGCTTTCCTCATGGTTTAAAATGATGCTGGATTTGGACAGCCGCCCCCTGGCGGCAGATTTCAGTGCGATGGATATGGCGATGGCAATCACCGCCAAGACCACGATGGTCATGCCCAGCGCGGCTACGGGGCCGTGGTTTGACCATGTGAGGTAAACGGCTACAAATTCCATGATGATGCCGGATATTCCAGGAAGGCCAAAGCCAGGCAGGAATACCTCCGCAACCAAGAGGCCTATGCCCACCAGAAAGAATATGATGATGGGTAGGTTTGTCAGAATAAAATCCAACAACATAAAATCTCCTCCTGTCCTGATGGTGCCAGTATATCACGTTTTTCTTGTCAGGAACAGAAAAGAGCATCAATTATACGTTACGTCGCCTCAACTGTCCGTTTGAACGACGAATGCGGCGGAGCCTTCTTTGATGGCCGCGTCCAGAGCGTTCAAATCCTGTTGGTACACCTGGCTCAAGGCGCGGTTATATATAATGGAAGCGGGATGATACAGCGCGAACAGGGGGTATGCCCGCTCCTTGCCGTCGGAAGCCATTACAGACGCAAGATGGAAGCGCCCATGATGATCACCGATGGTCCCCTTCCCAAGAAGGCTTTTCAGCGCCACATTGCCCAGTGTCACCAGCAGCTCCGGCGATACCAGGGATATCTCCTCCTTCAACCAGGGCAGAAAAAGCCCGATCTCCTCCTTGGAAGGAGGGCGGTTGCTGACGCGGCCCTTCTCGCTCACCTTGGTGGGGCGAATCTTGACTACATTGGATATATAGATATCCTCACGCCTTAAATGCACGGTTTCCAAAAAAGCATCCAGGTTTTTGCCGGCTTTGCCCACGAAAGGCTTTCCCTGCATCACTTCCTGCTCGCCAGGCGCTTCCCCGATGAGCATCAGGCGCGGCTTTTCGGCATTGCCTTCGCCAAAGACAATCACCTTGTCCTCCCCCGGCCACAGCGGTTGAAAAAAAGAAGCGCACCTGACCCGGAACGCCTTCATGGCATCGTTCATTCTTTGTTTTCCTCCCATAGATCACTATAAAGATCAAGCGCTATCAGCTTTTGCCGCACAGCCTGTAAATCTTTCCATGCGTCTTTTTTCTTTTCCGCATCGCGTAGCAGCGCGGATGGGTGATAGGTAGGCATTATAAATACACCCTTGCGCTCATACCACTTGCCACGGTCGCGTGTGATGCGCACATCATCTCCCAGGATCGTTCTCGCTGCGGTGGCCCCCAACAGCAAAATCACCCTTGGTCTCAACAAAGCCGCCTGCATACGCAAATAGGGCAGGCAGGCTTCCGCTTCTGAAGGCGTTGGCGCACGGTTTTGCGGCGGACGGCATTTGACCACATTGCAGATGTACACCCGCTCCCTGGGTAGGCTGATGGCTGCCAGCATCCGCGTCAAAAGCTGGCCGGCCGGGCCAACAAAAGCCAGTCCTTCCCGGTCTTCCACCTCACCCGGGCCTTCGCCAATCAGCATCAGCGGGGCGTGATGATCGCCCTGCCCGGGCACTTTATGCGTACAGCCGGCGGCAAGCTCACACATTGTGCACGCTTCAATCCGTCTGTGCAGCTCAGTAAAGGAGATGGTGATCATGTCCTGCCTCCGCTTTAGTATACCCCGACTGCCTTCATGCAATCTGCCGCCTGAGGGGAAACAAATGCCTATTTGATACGCCTTTGCAAAATAGCGAACATCTGGCCGATATCTCCCACCAGAAAATTGATCAGATAAATGAGCATCGCCACCAGCACCAAAACGATAACCATGCCGGCGATCACGCTCAAAAAGTCCATCACACCGGCAGCCACCCGCAGCCGCCCTACATGCAAAAGCTGCCGCTCTTCCGGGTTTTCCTCCAGAAAATCAATATCGTCTTCGTAATCGTTATCGTAATCGTCATCGTAACGCTTCATGCAAATCCTCCTTTAGGCTTCCTAATACCAATGAAAAGCATGAATGCTTCCAAAACTGTGAGAAATTTTCGTGCAGAACCTGAAGGCGGAGCGATGCGCAGCAGCGCTACGGAAGACGATGCGGCAATGCACGAAAAGTGCCACAGCAACGATGCATTCGGGCTTTGAATCGGTATCACCCATACAACGAATCAGAGGGTCACAAATAATCCATCCAGGGTGCGGGCGTTTCATCGCGGCCGGTGAGCTCTCCCTTATCTTGGAGCCCGGAAAAATTCTGCTGGCGCAGCGCTTCGTACAATACCACAGCCACAGAGTTGCTCAGATTCAGCGATCTGGCTTCCTTCAACATGGGGATACGGATGCATTTATCATACGCGCTTTTGAGCAGCGTCTCCGGCAACCCTCGGGTTTCGCAGCCGAAAATCAAACAATCATCTGGCCCGTACGATACTTCGGTGTAGGTGCGTGGCGCTTTGGTGGTGGCAAAATACATGCGCGCATCCTGATGCGCTATCAGAAATTGACTAAAATCCTCCCAGACACGGTACTCCATCATGTACCAGTAATCCAGCCCGGCTCTTTTGAGATACCTGTCGGAAAGGGAAAAGCCAAGCGGTTTGACAAGATGCAGCATGGCCCCGGTTGCTGCGCAGGTTCTTGCGATGTTGCCTGTGTTTTGAGGAATCTCCGGTGCTACCAGTACGATGTGCATGGCGCGTTGTCCTTTTTTGTTTTTACAAATCTTATTGTACCCCGGATTACCTTTTGCCGCAAGGCTTTAACCAAGGCGGGACGTGGTTCTTTTGGCAGGAAGGCTTCTCTCCGAAGGTCCAGGGCGATCGGAAAGCCCTGGTCGCCCCCGCAGGGGCGAAACACCCCTGAAAACGATACATTTCCCCCTTGCCCTGTACCAGCAATGAATAACCCGTTTTCCCGATTGCCTTCCATACAGGCCAATGATGCCTGCCTTGCGCTTGCACCAAAAAAATGTTATGATTCCACCTGTTCCAAGCGAAAGTGAGGCTGCTTCATTATGTCTCTTACGCCATACTATGTCAGCATGGTATTAATAAACGTTATGTGGGGGCTATCCTTTATCGCCAGCAAGCACGCCATGAATGTGGGCTTCACCCCCATGCAACTGGCCCTTTGGCGGTATATCCTGACCGCTGCGGTTCTGGTCCCCGCCGTGCTTTTTAAGGAAAAGCGGATGCGGCTTGAAAAGCGGGATGTAGTACCCATGCTCCTTTCCAGCCTTTTTGGCATCACACTGTATTACTTTTTTGAATATCAGGGCATCAAGCGTACCAGCACAGTAAACGCTTCGCTGATTCTGGCCGCCATCCCCATCCTGACGCTTATTGTGGATACGGCAGCCATGAAAAAAAGGCTGCGTCCCCTGCAGGCATTGGGATCAGTGCTGTCGCTGCTGGGCGTGTACATGGTGGTGCGTTACGGTGGCGGACAGGAGGGAGCGTCCATCGATGGAGATCTTTTGATCGTAGGCGCAAGCCTTGTCTGGTTGGGATATATTTTCGTCAGCCGGAAGCTAAGAGGCCGCCACACCAGCCTCTCCATGAACGCCTGGCAGGCGGTGTTCTCACTGCCGGCGCTGCTGCCTTTGGCATTAATGGAGAAAGATGCCTGGCAGCCAATTCCCTTCGATGGATGGCTTGCCATGGCCAGTCTTGCGCTCATCTGCAGCGCGCTGTGCTATTTCCTGTACGGTTCCGCTCTAAGTCACCTGAGTCCGGTAGCAATCTCCATTTTCATCAACCTCATCCCCCTGGTGACCATCCTGGGCGGCGTCGCTTTTTTGCATGAATCTGTGACGCTTTTGCAGATGACGGGAGGATTGATGATCGTCTCCAGCATCTTCCTGGTGAACCTTCCCGAAAAACGCATCGTACAAGAAAAATAACGCTTGCAAATGGATTGCAATGGTGATAGAATAGGTTCGCTGTCGTGTGTAAACCCCAAAGGAGGTGTTTTGAATGGGCAAGTTTTGTGAAGTATGTGAAAAGGGCGCGATGAATGGCAACAACGTTAGCCATTCCAACCGGAAAAGCGGCCGCCTTTGGGCTCCCAACGTGCAAAAGGTTCGCGTGCTGGTCAAAGGTGTTCCCCAGCGGCTGAACGTATGCACCCGTTGCCTGCGCAGCGGTAACGTAGCCCGCGCACTGCCGTCCAAATCCGGCGAGGCCTGATTCCAGCTTTTATAAGCAAAACATGCCCGCTTGCACGCAAGCGGGCTTTTTGCTTGCGCTTCGACCCCTCGTTATTCCCCCTTGGGATTTATTCAAACTGGAGATGCTTATATGATTCAATGCCGCATCGTCAAATTACCCTCGGAAAAGAGCGCCATAGCAGAAAACATTCTGCGAAAGCTGCCGGATTGGTTCGGGATTGAGTCCTCCCTTGCGAACTATGTACGGGAGGTAGCCGACATGTACTTTTTATGCGCCTATTCGGATCATGCGCCCGTGGGCTTTCTCGCCATAAACGAGCATTTCCCCTGTACCTGCGAAATACACGTGATGGGCATTCTTCCAGAGTTTCATCGAAAAGGCATCGGGCGGGAACTGGTTCTTCGGGCGGCCAGCCGTTACGCTGATAAAGGCTTCTCTTTTATGACGGTGAAAACGGTGGCCGCCCCGCAAGGCGGTGAGGAGTATGCGCTTACCCGCGCCTTTTACGGCGCCATGGGCTTTTTGCCCTTGGAGGTGTTTCCCACCTTATGGGACGAGCACAACCCATGCCTTTTGATGTGCAAAACGCTTGCAGCCAAAGTCAGCCCTGCTGCTTTGCCGGACAGCGCAAACTGAGGATGTTCCCTTCCGGATCCCTGATCCACACGCTGCGAAGGCCCCAGGGATGGGTTTGCGGCGGCTTTACGATTTGAGCGCCCAAATCTTGCAGCTTGTCAACCAGGAAGTCCACATCCGCCACGTCAAAGGAAAGCACGGCCTTGCCGCTGCCTGCGCCATTCATGGAGCCGGGAGCCATTTCCTCCGTTCCCTTGACAGAGAAGATGGCAAGGCCTGTGCCCGGGAAATCCACATGCTCTTCCCCCTCCCAGTGGCCTTCCTCTCCAAACAGCGCCTGATAGAAGGCAGCTAGGGTTGGGGTGTGCTCCGCGATAAGGCATACGCCGGCGAATTTCATATTGTTATCCCTCCCGAACATGATATAACAAATAGCTTCATTTGCATTATCAAGACATCAACGGGGAGCAACGAGGGGTCGCAACCCCTCGTTTGAAATCGTGTCGCCCGGCTTCGCCGGGCGCGCGGGTCGCTTGCGGAGCAAGCTTTCCCTGCGCAATTTCCTGGCCGTGTACTGAACATCGGTCAAGCGTAGCGAAGGACGATGTGAAAGCATACAAGGAAATCGTGCAAAAATCGAGGAAATGGCAAAGCCATTTCCTCGAAATGCTATAGCATTTCGTATGTATTTACGATATCCCTCGCCACCTGCATCTTCGTCTGCCTGGTGTCCATGGCTTGTTTTTCGATGTGGCGGTGGGCCTGCTGCTCCGTCATGCGCAGGTATTGGATCAGGGCGCACTTGGCCCTGTCCACCATGCGCATCTCCTCAATCTTCTTTTGAAGCTTCTCGTTCTGGTTCTGCAGCATCAGCATGCGGTTGCGGGCGGTCATGGAAAGCCTGAGCGCTTGGTCAAAAAGCTGCCTGGACACCGGCTTTGCCACTACCAATACGCCGCTATCTTCCACCTTCTGGCTGATGACATCAGCCATTTCAGACTTCACCAGCAATATGACACCCGAAAGGGTGCTTTGGGCCGTTTTAACGGCCAGGTCAATGCCCGGCTCGTCGGTTAAAGGCGTGTTGATGACCGTCAGGGCATACTCGCCCTGTGCAATCATCCGCCGTGCCTCCGCGCCATTTTGTGCCAGAACACATTGGCACAAGCCTGTTCCGTTCAGCAGCGATTGCAAAAGTGCCTGGCTTTTTTCCGAACTTCCCACCAGCAGCGTCAAACCTTCCAACGTCATCCCTTCTTTCCCACCGAAGAATATCAGATGGTTTCAAAGTGACCTTGGAAAACCTGCTGGGGATCGGTTTGATAGCTTTGCCATACCCGTTCCTTTTCCCTGATATAGGCTTCCAGTGCCTGAGCGGGCAGCACCGCTTTCAAAAACGCGCTGCCTTTGGCCAGGGCAATAGCCTGACCAAGGTCAGACGGAAGACGCATAAGGGCGGGATCAGGGCTTTCCCTGTCGATAGAGCCTGCAAGGGCCGGGCCGGGCTCGACCCTGTCTGCAATGCCCTCCAAAGCAGCCTCCAAAAGCAGCGCGAACAAAAGATAGGGATTGGTGGCCGGATCGGGGGAACGCAGCTCCATGCGAGCGTCGCTTTCCAATGCGGCGGGTATGCGAATCAAATGGGACCGGTTGCCAAAGGACCAGCTTAAAAAGCCTGGTGCACCGGGATTGCCCAGGCGGTGATAGCTGTTTGGCAAGGGATTGCAAAACAGCGTGATTTCTTTTACTCTGCGCAGGATGCCGCCCACGGCGTAGCGGGCTTCATTGCTCAATTCTCCACTGGCCCGGTGGAAGATATTCTCCCCATTCCTGAAGAGAAAGAGGTTCACATGCTGGCCGTTTCCGTTTTTGTCCGCAAGGGGCTTGGGCAGGAAAGAGGCACGAAGGCCATTTGAAGCGGCGATGGAGCGAACGACATCCTTGAAAGCCACCAACTGGTCGGCGGCGGTCAAAGCATCGGCATGCCGAAAATCGATCTCATTTTGCCCCGGGCCCTGCTCGTGGTGGGAGGATTCCGGCTGGATGTGCATTGCCTCCAGCGCCAGGCAGATTTCCCTTCGCACATTTTCGCCCTTGTCGTAGGGTGCCACGTCCATATACCCGGCCTTGTCCTGGGGCGTTAAGGTTATTTGGCCCTTTTCGTCGGCCTCAAACAGATAAAACTCGCACTTGGCCGCCACATGCATGGCATAGCCCAGCTTAAACGCCTTTTCCACCGCGCGGCGCAATACCGCCCGGCCATAGCTTTCATAGGGGCTGCCGTCGGGATAGGCTAAATCGCAAAACAGCCTGATCACCCTGCCGGACTGGGGCCGCCAGGGCAGCACCGACAACGTGGCGGGATCAGGCATCAAATGCAAATCACCTTGCACATCGGTTAAACCGCGCACCGCCGCCGCGTCAAAGGGGATGCCGCTTTCAAAGGCGCGGTTCAATTCCCCTGGCTGTATGGAGATGTTTTTCAGCCGGCCATACAAATCACAAAAGGCCAGGCGGATGAATTTGACATCGTTCTCTTCCACAAAGCGGATGACTTCCTGCTGGGTAATGTTCATGGCTTTCGCCTCCTTCACTGACGGTAAAAAGGGGTGCCCTTTGGTTTGGCCCGTATTATAGCATACGCCTGACGTATTTTTCTACTCCTTCCCGCAGTTTTTTTGATATGCGCAACTGCGGAACACAAGCAATCCCCTGGCTCACGCGGCGTCTGGGCATTCTGCCTTTTTGCACCATTTCGTTTCTAATCATGCAAAACATCTTGTTTCTACGCAGGGCAGCAATGCTCTAAACTTAAGTCACGCCTGCACTAAACGGGTATACCCGACGTCTTTCTTTGGACAAAAATATTCGGATATGCAATATTCCGTTCCACAGATTCATTTTTGTTTCCTGCCTCATTTCCTGAAAACTTGAAAAAAACAATTAGACGCAACCAAAAAAGGATTGACTTTTGAAATGGAAAAGGTTATACTGCTCCCCATACAGCAAGGGTGCTGTGAGGTAACTCGCAGCATCCTTGTCTCCTTTTATAGCCTTCCTTTGGGAAGCAGCCATCCCCTTTGAGCGGAACATGAATTGTAGGAGGAAACCAAGATGGCGAATGTGACAGAGCTTTTCGGCAGCATGGTATTCAATGATGCTATCATGCAGGCACGCCTGCCCAAGGAAACATACCGCGCCTTGCAAAAGACGATTGATGAAGGCAAGCCCCTGGATCCGCAGGTGGCCAATGTTGTCGCCAACGCCATGAAGGATTGGGCGGTGGAAAAGGGCGTCACCCACTACACCCACTGGTTCCAGCCCATGACCGGCATCACCGCTGAGAAGCATGACAGCTTCATTTCCCCCGTCAAGGGCGGCAGCGTGATTTTGGAGTTCAGCGGCAAGGAATTGGTAAAAGGAGAGCCGGATGCTTCCTCCTTCCCCTCCGGCGGCTTGCGTGCCACCTTCGAGGCGAGAGGCTATACCGCCTGGGACCCGACTTCCTACGCATTCATCAAGGACAAGGTGCTTTGCATTCCCACTGCCTTCTGCTCCTACGGCGGCGAGGCACTGGACAAGAAAACCCCGCTCCTTCGCTCCATGGAAGCGCTTAGCAAGCAAGCTGTCCGCATTTTGAAGCTCTTTGGCCATGGGGATGTGAACCACGTGTTCTCCACCGACGGCCCGGAGCAGGAATATTTCCTCATTGACAAAACCTTGTGGGATAAGCGCCGCGACCTGATCTATACCGGCCGCACCCTCTTTGGTGCCAAGCCCCCCAAGGGCCAGGAGCTGGAAGACCACTACTTCGGCGCCATCAAGCCCCGCATTCAGGCCTTCATGGATGCCTTGAACGAGGAACTGTGGAAGCTGGGGGTGCTGGCCAAGACGGAGCATAATGAGGTGGCGCCGGCACAGCATGAGCTGGCCCCCATCTTCTCAATTACCAACGTGGCCGCGGACCACAACCAGCTGGCCATGGAAATCATGAAGAAGGTCGCCGCCCGCTTTGGCCTGGTTTGCCTTTTGCATGAAAAGCCTTTTGCCGGCGTTAACGGCTCAGGCAAGCACAACAATTGGTCCATGTCCACCAACACCGGCATGAATTTGCTGGAGCCAGGCCAGACGCCCTATGAAAACGCCCAGTTTCTGCTCTTCCTGGCGGCAGTCTTGAAGGCCGTGGACGAACATCAGGATATGCTTCGCGTCTCCGTGGCCAGCGCCGGCAACGATCACCGGCTGGGTGCCAACGAAGCGCCTCCCGCCATCATCTCCGTATTCCTGGGTGAAGAGCTGACGGATATCGTGGAATCCCTGACCACAGGCAGCCCCTACAACAGCCGCAAGAAGCTGGAGATGACCATCGGCGTGGATGTGCTGCCCCCCCTACCCAGAGACGCCACCGACCGCAACCGTACCTCTCCCTTCGCCTTTACCGGCAACAAGTTTGAGTTCCGCAGCCTGGGCTCCTCCTTCTCCATCAGCGGCCCCAACATCGTTTTGAACACCATCGTGGCTGAATCCCTGAAGCTGTTCGCCGATGCCCTGGAAGGCACGGAGAACTTTACCGGAAAGCTCAACGACCTGGTGGTCAAGGCGTTCACCGATCACAAGCGCATCATCTTCAACGGCAACAATTATGCTGCCGAATGGGTTGTGGAAGCGCAAAAAAGAGGCCTTTTGAATCTTTCCTCCACTGTGGCGGCACTACCCTACTTTGTGAAGGACAAGAACATCAAGCTCTTTACCGCCCACAAGGTGTTCAGCGAAACGGAAATCCACAGCCGCTATGAAATTTTACTGGAGAACTATATCAAAGTCATCAGCATCGAAGCTTTCACCATGCTGGATATGGCCCGCAAGGATATTCTGCCCGCGGTGCTTGCATACTCAAAGTCCGTGGCCGACACAGCGTTGAGCAAGAAGGCACTGATCCCCTCCCTGGCCCTAACTTGCGAGGAAGCGCTTCTGAACAAGCTCTCCGTTTTGACCGATTCCCTTTCCCAAAAGATTGAAGCGCTGGCCAACGCCATGGCCGACAACGGCACCGGTGATTTGCTTGAGCACGCCACCCACAGCCGCGACAAGCTGGTGCCTGTCATGGTGGAACTCAGGGCCGTGGCCGACGAGCTGGAAACCATCGTTTCCAAGGAGTTCTGGCCCTTCCCCACCTACGGTGAACTGCTCTTCAACATCTGATAAGTACCCCACAACGAAACATCTTCATGGGTTGCACAAAGCCGTGCATGTGGAGTTCATCCGCATGCGCGGCTTTTGCTATCATATCGGGCTCCGCTTTATCATCTGTCTTTTTGGCGAAACCCCAAAAACAAGGAGGAATGGGAAAATGGAAGAAGTTGCTATGTCAATCGCTGATGTTGTCAAAAGCTTTACTTCCTCGGTGGACACCATCTGGGTATTGGTCGCCTCCGCACTGGTATTCTTCATGCAGGCCGGGTTTGCAATGGTTGAGACCGGCTTTACCAGGGCAAAGAATGCCGGCAATATCATCATGAAAAACCTGATGGATTTTGCCATCGGCACCCTGGTGTTCTGGTTTTTAGGCTTTGGCCTCATGTTCGGCGCATCCCATTTTGGCCTGTTCGGGTCGGTTGACCTTTTCATCCAGGGCGAGTATGGTTCAACCTATCCCACCTTTGCCTTCGTCATCTTCCAGACCGTTTTTTGCGCCACAGCCGCAACCATCGTATCCGGTGCCATGGCAGAGCGCACCAAGTTCATCTCCTACTGCATTTACAGCGCTGTCATCAGCCTGGTCATCTACCCCATCTCCGGCCACTGGATCTGGGGCGGCGGATGGCTTGCCCAAAGAGGCTTTCATGACTTCGCCGGTTCCACCGCTGTGCACATGGTAGGCGGCGTCGCCGCCCTGATCGGCGCTAAAATGCTTGGCCCCCGCATTGGCAAATACGGCAAGGACGGCAAACCCAAGGCCATCCTGGGCCACAGCATCACCCTGGGCGCGCTGGGCGTGTTCATCCTGTGGTTTGGCTGGTTTGGCTTCAACCCCGGCTCCACGGTATCCGCTTCCGGGGACAGCGTTTTTGCCATCAGCAAAATCTTTGTAACCACCAACATTGCCGCCGCGGCATCCACCGTTGTCGTTATGATCATCACTTGGATCCGCTATAAGAAACCGGATATTTCCATGACGCTGAACGGCTCCCTGGCCGGCCTTGTCGCCATCACCGCAGGTTGCGATGCGGTCAGCCCCATGGGCGCGTTCTTCATTGGCGTCATTGCCGGGTTTGCCATCGTGTTTGGCATTGAATTCATTGACAAGAAGCTCAAGATCGACGATCCGGTTGGCGCCATTGGCGTTCATGGCCTCTGCGGCGCGCTGGGCACCCTGTTGGTTGGCGTATTTGCCACCGATGGCGGTTTGCTCTACGGCGGCGGGCTGAACATGCTGGGCACCCAGGCGCTGGGCGTCGCTTCAGTCGCCGCATGGGTAGCTGTTACAATGACTGTTGTGTTCTTCATCATTAAGAAGACGGTAGGCCTTCGCGTTTCCGCCGAGGAAGAAACCGTGGGCCTGGATATCGAAGAGCACGGCCTTGCTTCCGCCTATGCCGATTTCATGCCCGCACCTGTGGTAGGCGCTATGCTGCCCACCGGTATGCCCTCCGCAACGGAAGATGCGCCTAATACCGTCTCCATGGATGATGCCGTGCCTGTGGTGCTGTCTACCGAGAAAAAGCCCGTCAGCTCCGATGTGAAGATGACAAAGGTCACCATCATCACCAAGCAGAGCAAGTTCGATGCTCTGAAAGTTGCCATGGAGGCCATTGGCATCACCGGCATGACCGTCACCCAGGTACTGGGCTGCGGCATGCAAAAGGGCAAGCCCGAATATTATCGCGGCGTTGCGGTAGAGCTTGATCTGCTGCCGAAAATACAGGTGGATATCGTGGTGTGCAAGGTGCCTGTCCGCACCCTGATCGAAACCGCCAAGAAGGTACTCTACACCGGGCACATCGGCGATGGCAAAATCTTCGTGTACGATGTGGAGAATGTCATCAAGGTCCGCACCGGCGAGGAAGGCTACAACGCACTGCAGGATGTCGAATGACCGTAAAGCTTGTACAGAATAGGTAATCCAAGGCCTATGCCGGCATACGGCATAGGCCTTCCGTTATTCATCACAAAGAGTACCGCCATCTGATACCAAGTTGAAGTGAATGCAGCATACACCCCATCCGGCGCTTCGTTCCCCATTTGCTCAGGGCTAGTGTGCAAAAACTACGCCTTTTGTGATATGGATTTTTGAAATGCGGAAAGGCCCATGCCAACACCGGCATAGGCCTTGCTTTTGCTGTTATGAAAATCACTGTATCTTTTTCTGCGTAGCTTGCCAGCCCAGCTCGATGGCCTTTTGATGGGAGGTGGCATAGGGGCCGATGGACTCCACCTCCGCCTGGGTTCGCGGGAAATGGATGCAAAGGTGGCCGGGGAAGTTGTTGTCCCTTATGTGTTGCACCTCATGGGGCACATTGTGGGTGGAGGCCATGTACACCCGCCCGTCGCTCATGACCACCCACACGGGCTTGGGCGTCCAGGTGGTTTTCCCGCCGAATGCCTGGTTCATGATGGCCGTATCTGTCGCTGTCAGTGGCTCACTGTCAGCGTGGGCGCCGATGCTGAACATGTGCACCTTCCAGCTTAAGCCCGTGTTGTAATCATACACCGTGGCGTAAGGATAAGATCTGGCGCGGGAGCGGATTTCCGTATACCAGTTGGCATAGCGTACCTGGGATGCCTTGGGCACCGTGCTTAAAGCAGGTGCGGTGGGCTTTGGCGTGGGGGTGGCACCGGGTACGGTTGGCGCGGGCTTGGCGGTAGAGCTGCCCAATATGCTCAGCGTCTTTTCCCCGGCAATGCCGTCAGACGGCAAGCCGTTTCTGCTCTGGAAAATCTTCAGTGCAAGATATGTCTGGGCACCGAACACGCCATCGGCCCTGCCGTTTAAATACCCCAGGTCAATCAGCGTCAACTGCATCTGTTTGACCGCATCGCTTCTATCCCCCTGCTTCAAAAGCGAAGGTGCAGGGGTTGGCGCTGCAGTAGGGCTGGGCGACGCGGATGTGGAGTACAGCTTGCTTAGGGTAGTAGGCCCTGCCACACCATCCTGATTCAGGCCGTTGGATTTTTGAAATGCTTTGAGCGCTGCCGCCGTACCGCTGCCGAAGTTGCCGTCGGCCTTCCCGGAAAGATATCCCAGTTGGATCAGCCGCTGCTGCAGTGCTTTGACCTCATTGCCCATATCCCCCTGGCGCAGCGTGCTCAAATCGGGCACAGGCGTGGGCATAGGCGTTGGTGTTGGCGTAAAGAGGGAGCCGGGAACGGCTGTGTCGCTATAGAGCGTTTTCTGCGTTTCATAGCCCGCGATGCCGTCTGCCTTCAGACCGTTGTTTTTTTGAAAAGCCTTGACGGCGGCGATGTCCGCGGCCTGGTAATCGCTATCCATCTTCGCTGTATAATAGCCCAGTTCCGTCAGCCTTTTTTGCAGGTTCAGGACTTGAACGCCCCTGGTGCCGCGCTGGATCACGATCGCATTTTCCTCAGTTAAGGGCGTGGTGGTGGGAATAGGCGTCACTTCGCCGGCTGCCGGCAAGGCAGCATTACTGAACAGAAGGTTCTGCGTGGCTGAACCTGCCACACCGTCCTGCGTTAGGCCATGCCGCTTCTGGAAAGCCTTCAAGGCTGTTACGCTCAGCGTGCCGAATTTGCCGTCCGCAGAGCCAGCCAAATACCCCAGCTCCTTCAGGCGTTTTTGCACCGCTTTGGCCGCTTCCCCTTCATCCCCCTGGCGGACTGTGGTGCCCGGCGGGGTGGCGATTGGGGCGGGGGTAGGCGTCACTAAAGCATCCTTTTCCAGGGCTTCCTGGCTGTACAGCTTTGATTGGGTGGCGCTGCCCGCCAGCCCGTCCGATACAAGGTTGTTCTTTTTCTGAAAAGCTTTGATGGCCGTTATGGTGTCACCCGCATAGACACCACTGATGGAACCGGTATAGTAGCCAAGCGCTTTTAGCCGCTCCTGCAATTTTTCCACGGCGTCGCCCATGTTGCCCTCGCGGATGGTTACGCCGTCAATTGGCGGCAGCGTCATGGCTTTAACCGCTTTGCCACTTGCGTTGATGGGCTTGTTTTCATACAAAAGCGTTTGCAGCGCTTTATCCGCCATGCCAGTTTCCGAAAGGCCGTTCTTCTTCTGGCAGGCTTTGACCGCCGTTTCCGTTTGGTTGCCGAACTCGCCGTCCACCGTACCGGAAAGGTATTTCAGTTCTTTCAGCACCTGCTGCAACGCCTTGACCTCTTTGCCCGATGAGCCCTTGTTCAGGATTGTGTAGGCGTCGTTGGCATCAACTGAGGAAGGTGAAGGAGTGGCATCCGCAACCATTCTTACGTATACGAATTCGGCCATCACATATCCGCTCGTCCCGTTATAACGCACTTTCAGATACTTTCCGCTTTCCCCTTCCACCGTCAATTCCGCACCCATGGGCAGCTTTTCCAGTACAACGGAAGTGGAGGATGCCGACCTGCGCATGTTAACAATGTCCCTTGTGGTTGTTTGATAGGGATACCCGGATACGGTTCCGGCGGAGGAAGCGGTCTTTACCGTTGCCGTTGGTGTTGCAGCCGCCTTATCGCCTACATACTTTTTGATGATGTAGCCTGTACGGTTGTTATAGGAGACTTTATAATAATCGCCGGACTCTGAAAGAACCGTAACCAAAGTGCCTTGCTCAAGACGCTCCAGCACAATGGAATTGCTGTGTGCGCTGCGGCGCATGTTCACCTTGTCGTTGGTTGAAGAGGTGTAAGGATAATTTGCCGCGAAAGCAAGAGGCATGCACACACGCAAAAATAGCAGGGTGGAAACGCAAAATGCGAACCATTGCCTCACCGAATTTTTTCCCTGTATCTTGCGCATGAGTAACCCTCCTGCCTTGAAAATGCATTGGCTTACCCATTTTATGACACATCTGTGCCAATGTCAAGGGAATTTCTTAATAATTACGTAATATTTACAGTTGTTGAGGAGGTACTTCATCCGGGGCAAAAGGCATACTCATCACACCGGGACGTTTCTTGACACGCTCAAAGATAAAACGATTGGCATCGTCATACGTTTCAGGCAGCGCGTGCAGCGTCAGAATCAGCCAGAACTTTGGGCTGTACAAAAGAATCTTGTCCTTGTCAGGCCAGTTACCCACCCGGCGAAGCATCAGCCATGGTATGTGTCTCTCATGAAGCATCCACATGGGTTGTCCTGCAGGACCATATTCATGATCAGCAGGCACCATGCCAAAAAGCCGTTTGACCAATGGCGCACCCATTTGCCAAGTCTGCACATGGATCCCCTTGTGGTCCAGAACATAGCGCAACTCTTCCCGGCCCCGCATCAACAGCGAAAGTAGCACCCCGCATAGGATTACAAAGGCCAATAAAAGCATCAAGCCCCAAAACCCTTGGGCCAAAAGCGCCTGTACGCCAAACAATCCCTTTCTCGCCCACTCCATACCGATGATCAACAGCATCAGCAGCGCAAGCACCGGCAGAGCCACCCGCAAAATTACGTTCCAGCTTAAAAAATCCCGAACCGGGATCAGGCTGAACGACCAGCTCAAACGCAAGCTATTGGCCGGCAGCTTTTGCCCGCACAAAGCACATACGGAGCCCGGCGTCACTTCCTGCTTGCACTTTTTGCAATAGGCCATCACAGGCATTTGCTTCCCGCCCCCCCTCCGGCTGATTTCACGCATCCCATTATACTGGAAACGAATAAGACGTACAAGCCGCCGGAGAGGCCTCCTTTTGTAAAAGGAGGCCTCCCCGGACCCCACCAGGAAAACTTCTATAAGAAAGCTTTGTAACATGCCTGCTGCATAATACCTTCTCAAACTCAAACAATAAAATGAAATGCTCAATGTAAAGGAGAGAACGCCATGCACAAGTATCCCGGCCTGAACGACTTGCTTCGCGACAACAAGGAAGCCAGCGCCTACTTTACCTCCCTTCCCGCCTATGTCCAGGATGCCATCCGCCAGCGCGCGGACAACATCAATTCCTTTGCTTCCCTCAAGACCTACGCCAACAACCTGACCCAGGGCGACGACTAAGGGGCTTTGCCCCCTGGTCCCCCATCAAAGGGACAAAGCCCCTTTGAAATCCCCATATTCAGGGTGTTATCAAAAGTGCTGCCTCAAAACGGGAAACGCAACGAGGCGGCTTTCTATCTATTTACAGATAGCTGCGAATAGTACTACATTATTGGAAATCGATGGGGGTTTCACATATGAAACAGAGCCACAACAGGTTCTGTTCATGAAAAAGGCTGCCTCGTCGCGATTCTATCGCCTTGAGGAGCCTTTTTGTTAAAGTTTTTGGAGAGCGGTTCGGGGAGAGGGATTTTTGAAAAATCCCTCTCCCCGCAAAATAAACGTTCCCTTAAATGAGCGCTTCCCCCGTCATTTCCTTGGGAACGGGGATGCCCATGCTTTTGAGCATGGTAGGCGCGATATCTGCCAGGCGTCCGCCCTCACGCAGCGGCCTGCCCACGTACTCCGGCCCCACGGCAATGAAGGGTACGGGGAAGGTGGTATGGGCGGTAAACGGTTCGCCGGTTTCCGGGTCCACCATCTGGTCGGCATTGCCATGGTCGGCGGTTACGAAGGCGCGGCCTCCGTTATTGA
The DNA here is from genome assembly GCA_023415145.1 of Bacillota bacterium. Classification (GTDB taxonomy): domain Bacteria; phylum Bacillota; class Clostridia; order Christensenellales; family Aristaeellaceae; genus JAEWAH01. The sequence continues at coordinate 49,943 of JAEZLW010000137.1, forward strand.
GCACAGCTTCCACCACCCGGCCCACGCAGATATCCACCGCCTTCACCGCTGCCATGGCAGCTTCCATGATGCCGGTATGGCCCACCATGTCGCAGTTGGCAAAGTTCAGGATCATCAC
>JAEZLW010000149.1 GCA_023415145.1 Bacillota bacterium
CGGACTGGTAGATGCGATACTTGGGCTCCAGGATATAATTGCCCTTTGTATCGATCAGGCCGAAGGTGAAATTGTTCATGAACGGATGGTCGCCGCCGCCTTTGGACACACTGGCAACGCCGTTTGCAAACTCGTCGACACTGTTCCATTGCGGCATTATGACCGTCACCCCTGCGTAGTTCATGTACCCCCATTTGCCACCCACACGAATGGGATACAGGCAGTCCGCGTATTCCGAGGGGATTTCGGCAGAGGCGGAAGCTGAAAGCGCAAAGCATACAAGTGTCAAAGAAATCCATAATGTCAATCTTTTTATTTTTCCATTCCTTCTGCCAAATACTAAAAAGACTATAAGAACCATCATAGCGCTTCTTTTCATGGCTTTTTCCCCGCTTTTAGGCTATATTACCATATATCTCCATCTTCCACTATAGGAACGATTGGATATGTAAAATACATCCTAAAATCATAAAATTACCTTCTCCCCGGCCTTTTTTCTATTCTGCTCTCCGTCTTGTATCCCCTGCCGCTGCGTGGTATGATAAGCGCAATGGTTTTTTATGTTGGAAAGAAGGCGGCGCATGCCACAGGAACGAACCATTCTCCGGCTGAACGCCCCCGTCAGGGGACGGCTGACTTATGCGGATTTAAGCCGGACCGCGCCTTTTTTTCTGCCCTGGGAGCAGGACCCCTGGGGCAGGCTGCGGCCTCCCTTTTCCCAGGAGCTGATGCGTCTGTCGCTGGAGCTTTCCTACACCGCTCAGGATTTGCGCATTGGCGACTGGATGCGGGCAGGCTGGACCGACTTTAACTTTCAGGTGGACAACAAGCTGTTATGCTGTGTATCTCCTGAACCGGTGAGTGAAGCGCGGCAGTTTTTGTACAATAAATGGGCTGTTTACAGGGCCAGGGCCAACCTTCGGCAATTGAATCCTGTAAGGCAGGTTTTTTCCGCTATCCGCCAGCGGGAGCAAAGCGACACGGGCAAGGCCGTGATGATGATCAAGGCCGCCCAGGATGGATGCTATGTGGTGGGCATAGGCTTTCGAAGTACGGGCAGCCGCTTTTACGATTGGTTTTCCAACCTGCGTTTTGCCAGCGAAAACGGCATTAACCAGGGTTTCCTTCAATTGGCGCGGCAATTTGACGGGAACGCGGAGCGAGTTACGTTCCCCGAAACAGCCCGTGCGCTGGGCCTTGATAAGCTGACGCTTTCGCATATCCTACAGGAGGCCCGGCAGCACGACAGCCGTTTTAAGCTATGGCTGACCGGCCACAGCCAGGGAGCCGCGGTCATGCAGGTGCTCACCCATCTTTTGATTCAGGAAAGCGGCGTGCTGCCGGAAAACATTATAGGCTACGGATTTGCTTCTCCCACGGTGATGATGGGTACCGCCCATCAAGATCCGGCGGCATATCCACTGTACCATGTGCTCAACGGCGACGATTACGTGCCCAAGGCCGGGGCGCAGATGCACCTTGGGGTATGCCTGTTGTACCCTGCCGGCGAGGAGCTGCGCCGGGCTGCGTACGGCTGGCGGGAAACCTCCCAGGCGCAAAATGCCCGGGACGAGGTGAGAAGGCTGACCCGGCCCATGGTAGATATGCCAACGTTGATTGAGTACGGCATGGCCTATTTGCAAACGCTGGCCGGGATGCCTATGGCGGATATGCTTTGTGCGCTGAATCTGATCCGCTTCCGCATCCTGCCCATCAAGCAAATGATGGCTGTGGCCGGGACCAGCCAACAGGGTCTTTTAAGGTCCGTCCGCCGAAGAGTGGAGAAGGCATACCGGACGCTGACGGGACACGAACTGGATCAGGCACGCCTTGACAGCCTGCAGGCGGAATATGAAGCGGCGATGCAAAAAGTAGGCCCGGCGGAGTTTACAAGAGCCATAGGCGAAATGCTCTATTGGCCTCACGTGCTCAGGAACAATCCGGGCAAGAGCCATTCGGCTTACCAGTACATCGCGCTTCGGGGCGTTTCTTCGCTGCATCCCGCCATCTGGCTAAGCGGCTCGCCGCCAAAACGGCAGTGGCTTCAGCTTCCTGAAGAATTGGCCGTATCCTCTGCCCTTAAGGAAACGCTTCCCCTGGGCGCGCTGTACAACCGCCGCCGGGTACCTGCACCCCGCAGGCCTATGCGCCGCCGGTTTCAGGGCTATTCCGGGCAGCGCGCGTCCAGGTGAAGGGCCATCTTATTTGGATTTTCGTCAATGTTCAAATAGTGAAAACAAGCTGTGCATCGAAAGGTCCAGGGCGATCGGAAAGCCCTGGTCGTGCCGTGAGGCACGATATATCTTTTTCCTTTGAAATCTGATTTATTGCAAAGGATAGGATTTCGCCCCTGCGGGGGTGACCAGGGCGAACCTAACGCCCTGGACCTTCGGAAGCATCCTCTCTTACTTTAAGAAAGTTTAAATGAGACCACCCAGGTCCAGGTGCTGATGAACTTGCATTGGCAGGGGCTTGTGTGCTACAATCATCCTGTTCTATTTTGGTATAGCGAAAGCAGGGCGAAGGCGCATGCGAATATTTGTAGATGCCATGGGCGGCGATTTTGCCCCCAAAGCGGCGGTGGAGGGAACGGCGGAGGCGCTTCGCGCCATGCCGGACCTTCATGTGACGCTGGCCGGGGTGCAGGAAGCCATGGCTCCGTATCTGGATAATCTCAAACATGTGGCAAGCCGGGTTAAGATTGTCGAAACACCGGAGGTCATTTCCAATCATGACGCTCCCGTATTGGCCATACGCCAGAAGAAGGGCTCAGGCATCGTGATGGGCATGCTGGCTGTAAAAGAAGGCGAAGCGGACGGCTTTGTTTCTGCCGGTTCCACCGGTGCGGTGCTTGCAGGCGGCATGTTCCGGCTGGGGCGTATCCCCGGCATTGAGAGGCCGGCTTTGGCACCGCTGATGCCCAACGGGAAAGGCTATTTCCTGCTCATAGACTGCGGCGCCAATGTGGATTGCCAGCCGGAATGGCTGAACCAGTTCGGGCTGATGGGTTCCATCTACATGCATCAGGTGATGGGCATCGACGATCCCAGGGTAGGGCTCGCGAACATCGGCGCGGAGGCGGAAAAGGGCAATGCGCTGGTGAAAGCCACCTACCCCGTGATGGAAAAGGCCGCTTACAATTTTATCGGCAATGTGGAGGCCAGGGACATTACAAACGACCAGGCGGATGTAATCGTATGCGACGGCTTTTCCGGCAACCTGATTTTGAAGTTCATGGAAGGTGTGGCCGGTACGCTGATGCGTATTATCAAAAAAGAGCTTTTGGCTGACTTTCGCGGGAAAATCGGCGGTTTGATCTCAAAACCTGCGTTCCGTCGGGTGGCGAAGCTCATGGACTATTCCGAGGTGGGCGGCGCACCGCTGCTGGGCGTGCAGGGTGTGGTGGTGAAGGCCCATGGTTCCAGCAACGGCCATGCCATGGCTTGCGCCATCCGCCAGGCTTATTTGATGGCAAAGGGCAATGTGGCCGGTCTCATTGACAAGCAGATTCAAGCAAGCATCCCCCAACTTGATTGATACAGCACTCATCCATAAGGTCAAATCATCCACAAAAAAATTGGAGGAATGGATATGGTATTCGAAACGGTAGCCCCCCTGATCGCAAAGCAGCTGCGGATGGACGTAAGCAAAGTGACCCGCGACGCCAAACTGGTGGAGGACCTGAAGGCTGACAGCGCCAACATTATGGTGATGATTATGGATTTGGAGGACAAATTCGGCATCATGGTGGAGGATGAAGTCATCGTTCGCCTAAAAACCGTTGGTGATGTGGTGGATTACATCGAGGCACATCAAAACTAAGACATCAGGCGGGAAAGGCATCCGGCGTTGCCGATTGTTCGGCAGCGCCTTTTCATGGTAGGAGGAGTTTCGTTGAAGGAATTGATGAACAGCCTCAAGTACACCTTCGGCAATGAAGCGCTGCTCAAGCGCGCGCTGACCCATCCGTCCGCGGGGGGAGAGGACAACCAGCGGCTGGAATTTATGGGGGACGCGGTGCTGCAGTATTGCATGTCCCGCATCCTGTATGAAAAGTATCCATCCATGAACGAAGGCGGCTTGACCCACCGGCGGGCATTGCTGGTGTGCGAAGCGGCTCTCGCCAAGATCGCCGGAAAAATTGGCATTCAAAAGCATTTGATCATGACCAAATCCCAGGAGCAGGACGGGGGAAGGGAAAACCCCTCCATTCTGGCCGATGCCATGGAAGCGGTGCTGGCAGCGGTATGCCTGGACAGCGGCATCGACTCTGCGCTGGCGCTTGTGAAACGGCTTTGGCCGGAAGAGGAAAGCCTGACGCCTGTGCTGGACGCCAAAAGTGCATTGCAGGAGTGGGTGCAGGCCCAGGGCCGGGAAGCGCCTACCTATGTGCTGCTGGAAACGGAAGGCCCGCCCCACAACCGCACGTTTACCGCTCAGGTGAACGCTTACGGACTGCCGCCCTTTTGCGGCCGGGGAAAAACAAAGCGCCAGGCGGAGCAGGAAGCCGCGAAAAAAGCGCTTGAACATGTCAAAGGTTCGGGAGGGTCAGCATGCGGCTGAAAAAGCTGGAGATATTTGGGTTCAAATCCTTTGCCCAGCGCACGGAGATCGTGTTCAACCAGGGCATTACCGGGATTGTGGGCCCCAACGGCAGCGGCAAGAGCAATATTGCCGATGCCGTGCGCTGGGTGCTGGGTGAGCAAAGCGCCAGGCTTCTTCGCGGTGCGAAAATGGAGGATATCATTTTCGGTGGCACGGAAAAGCGCAAGGCAATGGCCTACTGTGAAGTATCCCTGGTGTTTGACAATGAGGATAAGTCCCTGCCGTTGGACTATGCAGAGCTGATGGTTACCCGCCGGGTCTACCGCAACGGCGAAAGCGAGTATTATCTCAACAAAGCCGCCTGCCGCCTAAAGGACGTGGTGGACCTATTCCGGGATACGGGAATAGGCCGGGAAGGCTATTCCATCATCGGTCAGGGACGAATTGACGAGATCCTTTCCCAAAAGGGCGAGGACCGCCGCCAGGTGTTTGAAGATGCGGCGGGCATCATGAAGTACCGCGCCCGCAAGGAAGAGGCGGAGCGCAAGCTTACGCGCACCCGGGAAAACCTTACCCGCGTGGAGGATATCCTCGATGAGCTGTCCCGCCATTTGACGCCGCTTGCCAAACAGGCGGAGACGGCCAGGGCCTATTTGATGCTGGCGGAGCAATTGAAGGGCTTGGAGCTTAATATATTCCTCCTGCGCCACGACAAGCTGAAGGAGCGCCTAAACAGCCTGATGGAGGCTGCGGCAGGGGTGCAGGCGGTACTGGATCAGAATGAAGCGCAGCTTGAGGACAAAACAGAATTGCGCCGGGAGATGGAAGATACCCTGGAACGCATGGAAGCAGACCTGCTTGCGGCCAGGGATGCGCTCACGCACTTTGGCGAAGCCTGGCACGAGGAAAAGGCCAATCGCGAAAAGGTGAATCAAAGGCTGGAGAGCAACCGGGAAAACAGCCTGCGCTTAAAAGATGAAGCGACCCGTCTTGATGAAAGGTATAAGGAGCTCTCTGCGCTGGAAGAAACCGGCGAAGGCGGCCTATATACCCAGGAGGAAGTGCTCCAAAAAGAGCGGGAAATGCTTGCCGGCGAACAGGAGCAGTTAAAGGTCTACCAGCAGGAAGAAGCGGCCTGTGATCAGGAGCTGGAAGAGCATAAGGCGGCTATCCTTGACGCCATGAACCGCTTGAGCAATGAGCGCACCGCCCAGTCCCGGCAGCAGGCCATTATGGATAAGATGCGGGAGCGGCTTCTAGAGCTGGACAAGAGCCAGGCCGATCTTGTACAAAAAGAATTAACGCTGGACAGCGCCTATCAAAAGGCGGTGGAGCAGGGCGAAGCTACAAGGCAATGCTTTCTTCGGCTTGCCAAAGAAGCCGAAGATCTGGACTTAAAGGTGCAAGCGCTTGGTGCTTCCATCGGAGCAAAGACCTCCGCCATGCAGCAATCCGCAGGCCGCCAGCAGGCCATGGAAAGCCGTTTGAAGTTGCTGGAGGAGATGGAAAGGGCGTATGAGGGCTATGCCCAGGCGGTAAAAAAGGCGCTGACCTATGCCAAGACCCAGGGTGAAAACAAGGTGCGGGGCGTGGTGGCCATGCTCATGCGCGTGCCGAAGCATTTGGAAACGGCGATTGACATGGTGCTGGGCAGCGCACTGCAAAATATCATCACCGAGGATGAGCCTACCGCCAAGCGGGTGATTGATTACCTGCGCCAGAATCAACTGGGGCGGGCTACCTTCCTTCCCATGAACACCATTCGGGGACGTGTACTCACCAGGGAGGAGCGGTCGCTGCTATCCATGCCCGGATGCCTGGGGGTGGCCAGCGAGCTGATCTCCTTTGATCCCGAATACAGGGAGATTATGGAGAACCTGCTGGGCCGGACCGTGGTGGCTGAGAATCTGGACGCAGGCATTGCCATTATGCGGGCCGGACGCCAGGCCTTCAGGTTGGTGACGCTCTCTGGCGATGTCATGCACAGCGGCGGCTCCATGACCGGCGGCTCCGTACAGGCAAGGGCGGCCAGCCTGCTTAATCGGGAGAGGGAGATCGAGGAGCTGCGCGTATCAGCCCGGAAGCTTGTGACGGAACTGCAAAGTCAGCGCCAGGCATTGGAAGAGATGGAAAAGGAGCGGGCGGAGCTCAAAACACTTCGGAACGAGGCCATGGGCCGGGTGCATCAGGAGGAAATCGCCGTCGCCAGGGACCAGGAGCGGATATTGAGCGCTCGCCAGGAGTGGGACGCGCTGAAATCCCGGCTTGCGATGACGCAAAACGCCCGCCAGCAATTGGAGGAGGGCATTGCCCAGATCGAGGAGGATTTGGAGGCCATTTCCCGCCGCACCGGCGATGCAACCATGGACCAGGAGTCCATGCAGCAAAAAACACAGTCTCTGCAAAAGGCACTGGCCGCAGCGCGCCTTCAGTTGGAAAAGCAGCGTGATACGGTGACACGGCACATGCTGGCCGTTACCGGCCGGGAGCATGAAATTGCAGGGCTCAAGCGTGACCGCCAGCGGCTTTCGGATGAAGTCAGGCACGCCAAGGAAAACACGGAGCGGCTGCGGCGGGAGCTAGCCAATATGCAGGAATCCATCCGGCAGGACGAAAAATTGTTTGAGCACCTTCAGGAGAATGTGGCTGTCCGCCACCAGGCGGTGATTGAGGCGCAAGCCGGCGTGGATGAACTGGAAAGGCAGCGCCTGGCGCAGCAGTCCGCGCTGCGCACACTGCGCGATGAAACGGAGAGCCTGCAAAAGGAAGCTTCGGAGCTTAAGGAAAAGCTGCACCGCACGGAGCTCAATCGCACCCGTGTGGAGGCGGACCTTACCGCCATGCAGGACCGCATTTGGAACGAGTATGAATTGACCTACGGCGGGGCGGAAGGCTACCGGGTGGAGAAGTTCGATCTTTCCGCCGGAGAAAAGGAAGCCGCGTCATTGAAGGAAGCGATTCGTGCCCTGGGTACGGTGAACGTGCACGCCATCGAAGAATACGTATCCACCAAGGAACGGTTCGACAGCCTCACCACCCAGCAGCAGGACCTGAAAAAGGCGGAGGAGGACTTGGGCCTTCTTATCACGAAGCTTCTTGGGCAGATGGAGCAGGTATTCGTCGCCCAGTTCAACCTGTTGAAGGGGTATTTCCGTGAAACGTTTGTGCGCCTGTTCGGCGGCGGTCATGCGGAGCTGAAGCTGACAGACCCCAATGATGCATTGAATTGCGGCATTGAAATCACCGCCCAACCGCCGGGGAAAAAGCTTCAATTGTTGTCGCTATTATCAGGCGGCGAGCGGGCGCTGACGGCCATCGCCATCCTGTTCGCCATGCTGAAATTGAAGCCCACGCCCTTTTGCATCCTGGATGAGATCGAGGCCGCGCTGGACGAGGCCAACATCAACTATTTCGCCGACTATCTGGCCGAGTACGGCAGGAACACGCAATTTGTGGTGGTCACCCACCGCAAGGGCACCATGGAGCGGTGCAATGCGCTGTACGGCGTGGCCATGGAGGAGCGGGGCATATCCAAGATGGTATCTGTCAATTTGACGGAGTACGCAGGATAAACTCCAGTTTGCTAAATGGCTTCCGAAGGTTCCCAAAGGCTCCGAAACATCGCCCCTGCCTGTGGCAGATAAGGGCGATGTGAGGAGGCCGGCGAAACGAGCAGCGCAAGCGGTAGCGTGGCGATGCGACTATTGAGCCGGCCGGATCGACCGGAAAGCCCTTTGGTCGCATCCGCAGATGCGAAATCCTGTTTATAGATGTGGCGCACCCCAACTGTAGTTTTATATAATGATTGAAATTTAACGATTTGTGCAATGCAGGAGAATGGCTTATAACCAGGGAGGGAACATCATGGAGGATAAAGAAAAGAAAGGCCTGTTTGCCCGCCTTCGGGACGGGCTTTCAAAGACCCGCTCCAATCTGACCGTCAAGGTGGATGAGCTGGTGGAAAACACCGGCGTAGTGGACGAGGATTTTTATGACGAGCTGATGGATATCCTCATTTTGTCGGACGCGGGCGTTGCCGCCTCCGAGGAGATCCTGGACAAGCTGCGCAAGCAGGTTAAAAAGGAAAATGTCAAAAGCACTGTAAAGGCCCGGGAGATGCTCAGTGATATTATAGCGGAGGAGATGAACATCCCCCGACCGCCGTTGAAGTGGCCCATGGTTATGCTGGTGGTAGGCGTCAACGGCGTGGGCAAGACCACCACCATCGGCAAGCTGGCGCTGCGCTTTCAGGCCATCGGCCGTACGGTGATGCTGGCTGCAGGCGATACCTTCCGTGCGGCGGCAGCGGATCAATTGTCCATCTGGGCGGACCGTGCCAGGGTGCCCCTCGTGCGCCATGCGGAGGGGGCCGATCCTGCGGCAGTAGTCTTCGACGCGGTGCAATCGGCCAAAGCCCGCAAGGCGGATTTGCTGATTGTGGATACCGCCGGGCGGCTGCACAACAAAAAGAACCTGATGGATGAGCTGCACAAGATGCGCAAGGTCATCGACCGGGAATACCCCGAGGCGGACGTGCGCTGCATGCTGGTGCTGGACGCCACCACGGGGCAAAACGGCCTGCAGCAAGCCCGCACCTTCAAGGAGTTTGCAGAGATCAACGGCATTGTACTCACCAAGCTGGACGGCACCGCTAAGGGCGGCATCGCCATTGCCATCCGAAGAGAATTGAACGTGCCGGTATGGTATGTTGGCGTGGGAGAGGGCATTGACGACCTGCAGCCCTTTGACGCCAAGGATTTTGCAAAGGCGCTGTTTTGATTCCAAATTGACATATAGAACACCGCAGGATGGTTTTCATGCCTCCGCTCTTGCCTTGCCGTGATACCCGTGTTAAAATGGGCATATATGGAAGGGAGTGGGGGCATGAACATCAAGCCAAGGCAGCGAAGCCAGATGTGAAGCCGTGAAAACAAAAGGGGAAATGGCGGCTGCTCGCTCTTATGCTTGTGGTCGCTGTTGCGGGTGGTGCCGGGGATCATTGCCGCATACAAGTATTCCATGGCCCCGTTCCTGATGGCGGAAAACCCGGATATCGATGCTTTTGAGGCCATCCGGCGCAGCAAGGAAATGATGAACGGACACAAGGCCAGGCTCTTTTTCCTGCAATTTAGTTTTATAGGGTGGGCACTGTTATCCGCGGTGGGTGTCTCGATATTGTTCTCGATACTGGGCATCATCGGCACCGCGCTGGGGCTCTTCGCATCCCTGGCATTGCAGGCGTATGTGAATTCCTCCGTGACCGCATTTTATCTGGAGCTTTCCAGGCAAAACAGGTAAATGGCTCATCGGATGAAGCGATTAGGGTGTGAAGTGTATGGTGATGGCTTACATTTCCCTATTGCGATGGCGTGGACTTAAAGCACTCGCCGGCCATTGGCAGACAGCGCTGCTTACGACCTTTGGAGCAGGTATCTTTGACATAGTGCTGCGTATATTTCAAATACGGGTCAGTATTCCGCCGACGGCCGGGAACAACCTGTATTCCTGGATGAATGCTGCCGAGCAGCAATTGGCTCGCCATTATGGAACGATTGTTCTGTTGTTCATCTTGAGCTTTATTCTTACATACGTCTTTGGAGTAGGGCTCAAGAACTATTACCTGCAGTTGCATCGAGGTCAAGGGGCTGGATTTTCGCTTTTGTTTTCGAGAATGCATATTTTTGGCAAGTGCTTAGGCCAGGTGCTTTTGATAATGATTTTCATTTTTCTGTGGTGTCTGATTCTTGTGCCCGGGATATTCTTACTGTCTCTGATGAAGATTTACAATCCTGTAGTTATCTTGGTGCTTGTTTTTATCATGTTGATTCCGGCAATTGTTGCGTCTTACCGGTATGAGATGGCGTCTTATCTGTTGGCGGACAATCCGGATATGGGGGTCATGCAGTCCATAAGTAAAAGCAAGGAGATCATGTACTTGCATAAGGGAAAGCTGTTTTGCCTGTATGTAAGCTTTCTAGGCTTGGTTGTGCTTTCTGCTGTAATTGCATATGTGCTGAACTTGCTGCTGCCGGTACTCGGAACGGTGGCAGGGTTCTTTACCTCCCTGATTATTCAAGTAAATGTCCATTCCGCCACTGCCGCTTTTTATCTAGAGTTGACCGGACAGACGAGCCACCCGGATGAAGCGAAGCAAGGGCAAGTGGCATAATATGGGCAATGGCGAAAAAGCCGCCCGCTTTCTTTGAACGGAAAGCGGGCGGTGCTCTATGCTATCAATTACAATAAAGAGGCGTACACTTCCGGGGCTATTTCTTCAACTGCTCCCGTTGTTGATGTCCCGGCCAATATGGAATGAAGACGTTGGATTTTCCACCCGTCCCCGTATCGAAAAAGACTGAAGCCTCCCAAATAGGTCATTCCGTCCAGTTCATATAAAGCGATTCGCTCTGTTAATTCCTGTGCCCCATTCAGCTCCGCCTGTTTTTGGAATAATGCTGCGTTCTTTTCATCTTTCCAAATATACGGCGTAGGCGGATCAATACGCAAAAGCTTTAGTTGATTCAATTTTGAAGGGTCTACGGCTTGTGCAAATCCCTCCACGTCATGAAAGTTTTTGCCTACATACATTGGCTTTTCTTCCCTTACCTCGGGCACGAAAAAACTGTAGATCATCATTTTCATCTGGCTGATGATGAAGTACGCGGAAATGTATTCATTCATTTGGGCAAACAGCTCGTATTCCGACGGCGCCATTTGCTGAATGGGAATAAAAGTCTTGTACCGGTCCACCGTGCCAACGAAGTCATAGCCTTGGGCATACTCCTTCACAGCGCACGCCTGTAAAGCTTTTTGCAGATCGTTTTCAGAAAGGGCGGAGACAAAATGCCGGATCGCGTCTTCAGGCAACGGGAAAACGGGCGCTTCCTCCTGTGCCAAGGCGGCAGACAGGGATGTGGACAGTAGGATGCAAAGTGCGATGAAGAAAGCTGCTCCTTTTGCAAACCCGGCGGCCATACCTACTCCTTCTTTCTGTTTGCTTACTTGTTTTGCAATGCATCCAGCAGTGTTTTGGCCATATCCTCCTTGCGGCAGTTGATGGTATGGCGAACAGGCAGCGTACGCAGCGAAGATACCTTATTCGGCATGGGGATGCCCGTTTCAGACTCCAGATGCAGCGCGCAATCAAAGGCATCCAGCCCCAATGCCGTCTCCTGGCCGGATAGCGCGTCGGCCACATCGGCGGTGAACTTGTATGGGTGAGCGGTGGCCACGATCACGGTGGGGGTGTTGTCCCTTGAGCGAACGCGGTATGCGTTGAGCACATGGCTGGCAACGGCAGTATGGGGGTCCATCAAGTAATGGAAGCGCTGCCAGACCCTTTGTATCTCCCGGGCGGTAGCCACATCATCGGCATAGCCGCCTTCTATCAGTTTGTGGATGCGGCCCAAACGTTCCTCGCCAATGTCGTAGCTGCCGTTTTCCTTTAGTTCCTTCATCCACTGGGATATAAGCTCCCCATCCCTGTCCGCCACCTCATAC
>JAEZLW010000119.1 GCA_023415145.1 Bacillota bacterium
GGCGCGCCAGCGGCGCTCCCCGGCCACAATGCGGTAGCGGCTGCCCGTTTCCCCCACCAGGATGGGCTGGAGCACCCCTTCCTCCTTGATACTCTGGGCAAGTTGGTTGAGGCTTTCCTCCGTAAAGATGCGCCTTGGCTGGCCTTCGTTGGGATCGATATCGCCAATGGAAATTTCCTTCACGGCGTTGCCTAAAATATCTTCACCCATGGGCAAAAGCTCGTCCAGCCCGCGGCCCAAACCTGTCTTTTTCATGCAAACACTTCCTGCATAGCTTTAGCGGACCCCATTGCGTTCAAGCAACTCCTTGGCCAGCGCCCGGTAGGCTTCCGCCCCGGCGCTGCGGCTGTCGTACAAATGAATGGGCAGCCCATGGCTGGGTGCCTCGCCCAGGCGCACATTGCGGGGGATGGTCACGGAGTACACCTTGTTTTTGAAGCGGCGCTTCACCTGATCCACCACCTGCAATCCCAGGTTTGTGCGCCCGTCCAGCATGGTGAGCAATACGCCCTCGATATCCAGCGCCGGATTAATGGTTCTGTTCACGCGGCTGATGGTGTTCATCAGTGATGTAACGCCCTCCAGGGCATAGTACTCACATTGGATGGGCACAAGCACCCGGGTGGCTGCCGCCAAAGCGTTGACGGTCAAAAGCCCCAAGGACGGGGGGCAGTCGATCAATACAAAATCATACCGGGCGGCTATCACAGAAAGCGCGTTTTTCAAGCGGTACTCACGGGCATCCAGGTTCACCAGCTCCACTTCCGCCCCGGCCAGGCGGATATCGGCAGGCAGCAAATCCAGCCCCTTGACGCGGGTAGAAACGATGCAGGTTTTCAGCTCCGCCTGCCCTACCAGCGCTTCGTAGGCGCTTTTCCCGCCAGCCTTCAGCCCAAAGCCGCTGGTGGTATTGCCCTGGGGATCCAAGTCCACCGCCAGCACCCTTTGCCCCGCCTCTGCAAGGCAGGCGGAAAGATTGACAGTAGTGGTGGTCTTGCCAACGCCGCCCTTTTGGTTGGTAACCGCTATGATTTTACCCATGTATGTATCCTCTCCGGGTCAAACCCTATCCTATTGTAGCGGTTTTTGGCTATAATGTAAAGCACGCGGGACAGGCATCCTCAGGACGATGAGAAAGAGCAGGATGGTGACAGCGCACCTTCAAAGGCCTCGGCCAAGGCCAATTGGAAAAATAGTATGTAAATGTTATACTTCCTCATCTTTACTGTTTCGTGGAAGGGATGTATAATCATACCATCGGGATATGCGCAAAGCATGTATGCCCGAAAACTATGCTGGATCCAAGGAGTCGTTGTATGCCTAAGTTTTGGCTGCGTCTTTTAATACTCATGCTGATGATTGCCTTGTTGACAGTACTGGTACCCAGCGGTGCAATGCTGCCTGATGCAAGCGCCGCAGCCACAGGCGAATCTATCATGCCGGACCCTATCGATATTCCCCCGCTCCTGCCTGTTACCCTTGCTCCTTTGTCTGAGCCCCTGCCTAAAGAAGGCGCGGCCCCTTATTTGCCAAAGAAGGAAGCCTATCTAAAGGATCATGCAGGATATGTGGACAGCACCATCAGCGTGCAGATCAAGACCATACGGGCCTATCGTTCTGTTATACAGCTAGCGTATATACAAATAGCCGATCCCAGTCAGATGCGTGTGCATCTGGCACGGCCCTATCCATCCAAATACACTGTCAGGGCTGATGTACTGGCCAAAAGGGTCAATGCGGTGTTTGCCATCAATGGAGACTACTTCACCTACCATGGCAATGGTGTCATTTACCGCGACGGCAAGCTTTTGCGCAATCAGCCCAATGAGCAGTATGATACGCTTATCATTGACGAAAAAGGGGATTTGTTTATCATATCCCCCACCACCAAGGAAAATATTGAAGCTTATCAGGGGACCATTGTGCAATGCTTCAGCTTCGGCCCCGGCCTTGTGATTAATGGCAAGAAACAGGAAGGCTTCAAACAAAAGTACTCTATACCAAACTCTATGGCCCAGCGCATGGGCATTGCGCAACTGGGGCCCCTTTCCTACCTTGTCATTGCAACGGAGGGGCCTGAGAACAAAGGCTCAACCGGCCTTACCATGGATGAGTTTGCACAGCTTATGTACGACCTGGGCGCCATTAACGCCTATAACCTGGATGGCGGAAGCTCCTCCAGCATGGTGCTGGACAACCGGAAAATCAACGCGCTGAGCACAAACAAGGTACGCCCCATCAGCGACATCATTTATTTCGCAACGGGTGAAGCACCATAATCGATTGGTGTGCTCCACCGCGCAAACAGGAGTCATAATATGACTGAGGTACAACCGTTATTTCATATTTTAACAGTGCCCGTTTATGGTTATGGGATCTGTGTTGCTTTTGCTGTGCTGGCCGGCATATTGCTGTCGGCATGGTGCTTTCATCTCACAGGCCTTACGATGGATGGTGCCTTGACCCTGGGGCTTTTGGCTGTGCCAATGGGCCTTATCGGCGCACGCCTTGTCTATTGCCTGGTCAATGTGCAGTACATTTTTGTGGATGTGGGAGCGGATGTCATCCCCCGTTTTTGGACGGGGGGATATGCGCTTTTTGGCGCGGTGCCCGGGGTAGCTCTGGCCGCGGCACTATATGCAAAGCGGATCAAGGCAAAGCCGGGCAAAATACTGGATGGCATAGCCCCTGCCTGTGCCCTTGTATTGTGCATATGCCGCGCCGGCGAGGCCTTTACCACCCAGGGGCTCGGTGATTACATCCTGGATGAGGGGCTTTTGCAGTCCTTTCCTTTTGCAGTACAAAACCTCTATGGCGATTATCAATTGGCAGTATTCCTATACGAAGCGTTTGCCGCACTGATCATATGCATTGCCACATGGGTTATGCTTGCACGAAAAAAAGCACCTGCCGGGCGGGTCAGCCTGTATTTTCTTTTACATTTGGGTTTGACCCAGATTTTTCTGGAAAGCTTGCGTGAGGATGAGTTTTTACGCTTTGGCTTTGTACGCTTCAATCAAATCATGAGCATAGCAAGCATCGTGTTGGCAGCCATCATTCTTGCCAAGGGCCACAAAGTGCATTGGCGTGTTTCCCATACGCTGCGCTGCATTTTGCTGGGCACCTGCATCCCCCTGCTGATCGCCATCGAGTTTGCTTTGGACAAATCATCTTTAAGCGTTGGCTTTTTATATGCCTTGATGGCATTGATTCTGCTGGGAATGCTGATTTTGATCAGAAGCATGGATGTGCATGCAAAGCCAAATACTTCCTCTGCCGCATCAATCACACACGAAATTGACAATGAAACAGCACAAACTGATTGAATGAACAATCAAGTGTCCTACTCCCAATCTCTATAGATTCCAGTATTCAGAATATCGCGCATAATGTAAAAGCGCTCATGGGTGCGCCAGCCATCCCAGGTGGCCATTTTGGCGGTAAAATTGATGCTGCATTCAGGCAAACCGCTTCTCAAAATTTCCTTTTGTTCCTGCTCAAGCTCGTTTCGTGAAATCCAAAGCCGCTCCAGCCGCTTTAACTGAAGCAGCGGGCTGGCATCCGTCACCTTGTTAAAGCAAAGGTTTAAATCCAAAAGCTTTTCAAGCTCCGCAAGCGGTGTAACATCGGTAATCTTGTTCATGAACAGCTCAAGGTATTCCAGGTCCTTCAGCTCTTTGAGGGGTGAAAGATCGGTAATTTTGTTGTCGGCAAGAATCAGAATTTTGAGCTTTGGGAAGCTTGTCAGGAATGTAAGATCGGTGATTCTGTTATGGCCAAGGTCCAGCGCCACAATGTCCGGGCAAAATCGAAGCAGCCTGAAGTCCTCGCTTTTATACAAAGGCTCGCCCCGGCGGTGCATGGAAAAGACAAGGGCATCTGTACGCACTGGAAACGTGCAGACAACAAGCGTCCATCCAAAACGAATATCGGGATACCGCTGGGCTAGGGCAAGGATTTGCTTCTCTTTCAACTTGCTTGCGTACATGTCAACCTTTTTCAGGTTGGGAAGGCAGTCAAGATAATCCATCAGTTCTTCAATCTTGGTGATCTTGTTTTTGCCAAGATCAACTGCACTGTCTGCACTGCTGACAGGGATACCGTACATGGAAAAGGACCATTCAAAATCCATGGCAGGAAAGGATTGCATCAAATCCTTTCTGTTTTCCATGGACAAAGGGGCATCGCCAAGTATGACTATCTTTGCGGCCGGATTGGCTGCAATACGGCTTTTGATATCGTCAATATCCCAAATACCTTCATGGGACAGGTCAAGCACAGAAGCCGCAGCAGCATGATCTGCAGAAACGGTTAAGCCAGATTCAGCAAAGGCATTGTTTAGCAGATGCAAGCATGCCGCCATCATCAGAACGGCGGATGCGAAGGAACAGGCAAACAAGCGAACAGCTTTCTTTTCCATCAGCACAAGGTGTTCTCCCCTAACAAAATCATTCCCAGGTGAGTTGATATGGCATCGAATTATACTATAACGTTTGGATACAGATAATGTCAACTTCACCATTGTAAAATATATGCAGACCATGCTCTTGGCCTTATGTACTGGTTTACAACACTGCGTTTTTGCTATGCCTGTCCGGCTCGGTGTTGAGTTTGATCAGCGCTGTTATCATCCGCTGCCATGAACAATCCCGTCCAAATAAAAACCACCCTGTCTTTCCATACGTTCTATGGTAAAGGCAGGGTGTATGACCGCTTCCTTGCTACTGAGCCTGTTAAGCTATATGCTCCACACAAACCTGTACATTGTTCTTGATGGCCAACCACACCGGCGAAATATAAGATGCAAGGGTTATCGCCTTTTGAATGTCCTCATCAGGAATATCAGAATTTCCCAGTGTGATCTCAGCTTCGATTTTTTCCAGGGAAATAGGGTTTTCCCGCCTTATGCCCTCAGCCCGCATACTGTATCCCTTGACCGTGTGCCCCATTCTGCGCAAAAGAAACACGATGGCCGTGCTGACACACCCGGCAAAGCTTGTGAGCAGCAGTTCCAAACCCAAAAAGCCATCGCCATCGCCAACCGGCGGCACATAGTCGAAGGCAATCTCCTTCTTCGGCCGAAGATTGGTGCTGGCAAGGAATTTCACCTTGTCGTTCACCAGGTTGACATTGACAAACAATTCATCGGTGGCCATATATCCAACTCCTTTGTACTATAAAACAGGGATTCCAAAGGGACAATGTCCCTTT
>JAEZLW010000118.1 GCA_023415145.1 Bacillota bacterium
ATTTCGAAGAATTGCAACACGCTTTGATAAGCTGGCTCGCAGGTTTCTTGGGTTTGTCCATCTTGGCTGCATTTTCATCTGGCTTGCATAAGTTTCCATTCTTTTGATTTTAGAAACACGCCCTAATCCGTCTTCCAACGAATCTTTGGAGCCTACTTGAAAATGACGGAAAATATAAGGCACATTGGAGACTAATACCACATGACCGGTGAAATTGAATTCTATTTCATTATCTAACAATATTTGTATTTCAGATGGTTGAGTGGTCGTTATGGTCGCTATAAAATCACCAATCCGTGTTAAATCACCGTGCAAAATATCATCTGAAGATGGAAATATAGCTGAAAACAGCCCAACCGAGCAAACTTCAATGCAATGCGTCACTTGATTGTCGCAAGTACAATTACAAACATCAATTTTTTTGTGTTGGCCGGTTGCGATAATAGCAACTGCTGATGCGATATCTGTTGAAATTCCTAGACTATACGCAATATTATTCTGAGTGCCGGTTGGAATAATGCCAAGAATTGCATTTGTCCCTATCAATTCTATAGCAACAGAAGAAACAGTACCGTCACCTCCACAAGCTATAAACAAACGAATTCCTTGTTCAATAGCCTCCTGTATGACTTTGGGCAAATCACAGTTTGGTTCCATTACATAAGGCTCTGTTTGAATATCCATAGCCTGTAACTCTTCAGCTACTTCCAGGAACTTCTTATTTGCTTCATCGGCTGCACCGGCACTGGGATTAAAAATGAGTTTAGCATGTAAACTGCGCTTTCTTGCCTTGTAGATTTCCATGCCAAATTCTCCACTTTCAAAAGAATCATGCTTTCAATAAAAAGTTTTGCCAAACAACCTTCAGTTTAGACATCATATTTCGTTCGAAAAAACTGAGAATGCAAGTAAGTAAGCCTTTGCAGAAATCCGGTTGGGACAGGATTTTCGTTACCTCATCTGGGTGCATCATTGCACGATTACACGGGTACCTTGGGAGATTTGTAAATTTCCGAATTCTCCGTGGCACTATCATCTGCTACCCGCCACACCGAAATGCCGCGTATTTCAAGAGTAGAATATGCCGCGCATACAGATTGGCATAAACAACGAAAAGTCCGATAGAATCGGACTTTTCGGACAAATTGTGGCGGAGAAGGTGGGATTCGAACCCACGTGCCCTTGCGGACAACCGCATTTCGAGTGCGGCTCGTTGCGACCACTTCGATACTTCTCCAGACAATGCCCAATTATATCATGGCGAAAAGCACTTTGCAAGTACCGGGTATCGAACGCAACAAACAGGTTTGTATGGCCTTCAAGCGTATCAAATTGGTGCATGGTCAATCACATAATCAATCACAGCAAAATAATTGTTGCCAGTATGATGATATTATGATAACATACTGAACAATTACATCCTGTGCCAGCTTCCGACACAGAAACAGATATTCCTTCAAGCAGCATTGCAGTACGGCAGGAACGCCCACATCGGCATATTGCCCAAAGCAGGGCATTTGCGATATATGGACGGAGGGAGTTTCAAATGCACAAACAAACCAACCGGTTGGTCCCTGTCATTGCGGCCATTGCCATTCAACTGTGTTTGGGCACGGCCTATCTGTGGAGCATTTTTCAAAATGGTGTAGCTACCAGCCTGTTTGGCGGGGACAACGCAGCGGCAGGCCTGACGTTTTCCCTGCTCCTGGCCACACTGACCATTGGCAGCACCATCGGCGGGCGGATGGCGGACAAGTACGGGCCCAGAAACATCGTCATCCTTGGCGGGTGGATACTGGCCGCCGGCTTCTTTCTGGCCTCCTTTGTCACGGCTGCCGCACCCTGGCTGTTGTGGATCACCTATGGTGTGATGGGCGGCGTGGGCATGGGCTTTACCTATTCCACCACCATCGCCTGTGCCCAGAAGTGGTTTCCGGATAAGAGGGGCATGATCACGGGCATCATTGTGGCAGCCCTTGGGTTTGGCGGTGTGGTATTCACGCCCATTATTGAAACGCTGCTTGCATCCTTTGGCGGTGCCGCCCAAGGAGAATTCAATACGTTCCGGGTGCTTAGCATCATATTTGTCGTGGTTTGCACCGTGGGTGGCTGGTTTGTTCGCAATCCGCCCAAGGATTACGCCCCACAGGGTCAGGCCGTCAAAGCCGGAAGCGCTGCCTCCGTCTTGCATTATGCGCCTGGTCAGGTGCTCAGGATGCCGCAGTTTTACATCCTGACGGCAACACTGATGCTGGCCTGCATGGGCGGGCTGATGATGATCGGCTTTGCAAAGCCAATCGCCATCGCCAGAGGCATGTCATCCACCGCTACGGTAGGCGTGTATGCCATTTCCCTATTCAATTCCTGCGGCAGGCTTTTCTGGGGCTGGATGTCGGACAAATTGGGCCGCAAAAGGACACTGATTATACTCTTGACCGGCACGGCAGCGTTGTCGCTGATGGTGAATCTGGCAGCCGGGCTTTGGATCTATGTGCTCATCGGCTGCATCGGCTTTTTCTACGGCGGATTCCTGAGCACCTTCCCCGCCTTTACGGCCGACCTGTTTGGCGCAAAGCATATGGCCACCAACTATGGCATGGTGCTGATCGGTTTCGGGGTTGGCGCGGTGGTATCCTCCTATGTAGCTGGGCACTTCAAAAACGTTGCCGCCAGCGACATCAATCTGATGTTCCCCGCCTTTGTGATTGCGGCCATCGCGGCTGCCATAGGCATATTACTGCTGTCTGTACTGAAAAAACCGAAAGAGGCATAAAGCAGTACCGGGAAAACGAAGCATCGTTTTCCCGGTGTTTTTCTACGGATAAAAGCCCTCCACCCGGTATGCATCCCAAAACGCAGAAAAATAGACGGCCAGGGGGCCCTGTTTGGGTGAGAAGGGGGCTACCTCAAGTGCTTGCTGAATTTCCGCTGCCATGCGCATGATAACCGCACCGCGGTGGATATAGCAGGGCTCCGGGTCGTTGAAGTAAAGAAGGCACTTTTCAAGGATGACTTCTTCGGGAAAGGGAAGGTTGGAGGGCAGCCCCTCGTAAATGATGGAACCATTCTGATCCAGAACGCGGATATACATGAGGATCTTGTTCATATAGCTCCCGGCATAGGTTTTTTTCCATGGCTGGTTTTCGACGGCCCAGATGCATTCTCCTGCCGCCTGCCAGACCTTTGGCACTTACCATGTATGCATACGAAATGAAAAGCGTACCGTTCGCACATGGGAAAGCCGCTGACATTGGTTTGCCAGTTGACATGTTTCCCGAGGCAGTTTATGATGAAAAAAACGGGGAAGAAGGTGGGGCTTTGTCCGCAACCATCAAGCAGATTGCCGACCTTTGCGGCGTATCCCGGGGGACGGTGGACCGGGTGCTGAACAAGCGAGGCAAGGTTCACCCAAAGACACAGGAACTGATAGAAAAGACGATTGCACAGCTGAACTATACCCCGAACATTGCAGGAAAAGCCCTGGCGGCAAGAAAGCGGCCACTGACCATTGGCGTGGTGCTTTCCTCGGAAGGCAATCCGTTTTTTGATGATGTGATAAGGGGCATTGAGCAAGCCCAGCAGGAATTGCGCGACTTTGGTGTTCGTGTGAAAATGCGCAAGCTGCGTGGCTATGTGCCCAAAGAGCAGCTTCACCAAATTACGGCGCTTAAGAGCGAGGGGATGGACGGTCTGATTTTGCATCCCATCTTCGACCCTGCCATTGCTAAAAAGATACAGGAACTCAAGGAACAAAATATATTCACCGTGACCGTGAACACGGATATTCCACAAAGCGCACGGCTTTGCTATATCGGCAGCGATTATGAAAAGGGCGGCGTCATGGCGGCGGGGATGATTTCCCTTATCATGCGGGGCAGCGCAACGCTGGGCGTTGTCAAAGGCGCTGATAACATACTGGGCCATCAGCAGCGGCTGGAAGGGTTTTTAAGGCGGCTTACGGAAGGCACGGAAAACATTGCCGTGGCGGATTATGCCAAGACCGAGGATGACGATGACATCGCCTACGCATCCGTAAGGAGCATGATGGAAAGGAACCCCGGCATCGACGCGCTGTATGTGGTGGGAGCCGGCATGGCCGGTGTGTGTCGGGCGCTTTACTCCTTGGGCCTGCATTCCCATGTGGCTGTGGTGGGCTTTGACAGTGTGCCGGACACGGTGGAAATGATGAAAAAAGGCATCGTGCGGGCTGTTATCTGCCAGCACCCCTTCACCCAGGGCTACCGGGCGGTAAAGGCGGCGTATGATTACCTGGTGGGCGGCGTGCAGCCGGCGCCGGATTATTGCCTGGTGCAAAATGAGATCGTGATTCTGGAAAGTCTGTAGATCAGTTTGAATGAAGCCTGATGGCCTTTACAGTCTCGCCAAGAAGCAGCTTCCCTTCCACCACCACAACACCCGACCCGGCCGTTTGAGGATTCTCAATGCGGTCGATGAGGCTGGCTGCGGCTTCCGAGCCGATGCGCTTCGTGTTCTGCTGGATGGTGGTCAGCTTGGGTTGCGTCAATTGCATCAGCTGGATGCCGTCGTAACCTGTGATGGAGATGTCATCCGGTATTTTCAGCCCCGCCGCGTGTATGGCCTCAATACCGCCCAGCGCCGCGTAGTCATCTGACATCAAAATACAGGTGGGGCGGACCGGCAATTGCAGGATACGGGCGACCGCCTTATTGGCGCTGGGCGGATTGTGGTAAGCGCACTCCACCATATAATCCTGGGGAATCGGCAGGTTCAGCTCCCGCATGGTACGGTAAAAGCCCGTAATACGGCTTTCAGTAACGGCGGAGCGCATGCCGTGCACAAAGGCGATGCGGCGGTGGCCCTTGTCATACACGTGGTGGATAAGGTCCCGCATGCCGCTTAAATTGTCTGAAAGAATACAGGTGCGGTTGTTGAACACATGGTCAATGGTTACCAAAGGCAAATCGGAAGCGATCAGCTCAATGACCTCCGGCGCAAAGAAGTCGACGCAGGCCAGGCACACGCCGTCCACATTACGGTAGCGGCAGTGCTCCAGATACGT
>JAEZLW010000131.1 GCA_023415145.1 Bacillota bacterium
GCGTTGTGCAGCGCGTACTGCTTGGGGGTGATACCCACCAGGCGGGTGAAAAGGGTGACGAAGTTGGTATAATCGTTGAAGCCGCTTTGCTCGCAGGCCTCTGCTACGGTCAGGCCTGCGCCCAGGCGTGACTTGGCGATGGAGATACGCCTGGCGGTGATGTACTTGTTGATGGTGGTGCCTGTTTCCGCCTTGAAGATGCGGCAGATGTAGGCCTGGCTCAGGAACATGCTGTCCGCCAGCACACAAAGGGTAATACGCTCCCCGATATGGGCGTTGATGTAGGCGACAATCTTTTCCACCACGGGGTGGTACTGGTATTCTGTTGCCTTTTCCTCCTCCGCGCCATACAGGCGGCTCACCAGCACCATCAGCTCGGTGAAGATGGCGTTTTCCATCAGGTCCGCGCCAAAGCCCTTTACCTCCTGAAGCTTGTGAATCAGGTACAGAAAGCGGCTTTGCCCTTCCGGAGGAAGGTGCAGCTTGCAGCCCAAATGGCCTTCCCGGCGCTGGAAGCATTGGGTCAGGTCGGTTTCCCGGCTGGACAAGGCTTTCAAATAGTCCGGATGGATGGACAGTACAATCCGTTCGTGGGAATCGTCATCCACCCGGGATACGCAGTGGCTTTCATAATTGTTGATCATGAACAGATCGCCGGGGTTTACGGGGTAGCAGGTATTGTCGATCAAAAACTGCTTGCCCCCGGAGATGGAATAATATAATTCATAGCAGTCGTGTATGTGCATGGCCATCGTCTTTTCTTCCTGTAAAAGGTGGGCTATGGCAAACCGGCGGCTCTTTTGGCACTTTTCAATGGCCTCGTGGCAGGAGTACATTTCTTTCATACAATTCCCCCTTATGGGAGATTATATCAGATACACAAGATTCACGGCAATATATACAAAGATTTTCGCATTATTGAATGATATAATAAGCTCAAGAATGGAAAACCATCAGGCAAACAAAGGAGGGAACGCTATGGATATTCGGTATTCGGCCAACCAGAGGGACTTTAAGCGCTATACCACCGAGGAGATGCGCAGCGAATTCCTGATCGAAAAGCTCTTTGTGCAAGATGAAGTAACGGCGGTATACAGCCATGTGGACAGGATGGTCACCCTGGGGGTCATGCCTGTCACCGAAAAGGTACCCGTCAACAAGGGCATCGATGTATGGAAGCGGTTTGGGACAAGCTTTTTCCTGGAGCGCCGGGAGATGGGCCTGTTCAACCTGGGCGGAAAAGGGGCAGTCACGGTGGATGGCACCGTATACGAGATGGGCTACAAGGACTGTCTGTATATCACCCGTGGCGCCAAAGAGGTTTTCTTTGAGTCTTCTGATAGCGGGAATCCCGCCAAGTTCTACATGGTCAGTGCTCCGGCCCATACCGCCTTTGAGACAAGGCTCATCACCATGGCTGAGGCGGCCAAGAAGCCCCTGGGCAGCCTGGAGACCAGCAACAAGCGGATCATCAACCAGTTCATCCACCCGGATGTTTTGAAAACCTGTCAGCTTTGCATGGGGCTGACCACCCTGGAGCCGGGCAGCGTATGGAACACCATGCCTGTCCACACCCACGAGCGGCGCATGGAAGTGTACTTCTACTTTGAAGTCCCCAAGGACAACGTGGTGTTCCATCTCATGGGTGAAGGCAGCGAAACCCGCCATATCGTGATGCAAAACGAGCAGGCGGTGATCAGCCCCTCCTGGAGCATCCACTCCGGGGCCGGCACATCCAACTATTCCTTCATCTGGGCCATGGGCGGAGAAAACATGGTCTTCAATGATATGGACGCTATTGCAACCACCGATCTTCGTTAAGGAGGAAGAAGCATGGGCATGAATATGTTTGACCTCACCGGCAAGGTTGCCCTTATAACCGGCGGCTCCTACGGCATCGGCTACGCCATCGCCAGCGGCCTGTCCGCAGCCGGCGCCACCATCACATTCAATGACATCAATCAGGACCTGGTGGACAAGGGCATCGAGGCCTACAAGGCCGAGGGCATCACCGCCTACGGCTATGTGTGCGACGTAACCGATGAAAATGCCGTGAATGAAATGGTGGCCAAAATCGAAAAGGAAGTTGGCGTCATTGATATCCTGGTGAACAACGCCGGGATCATCAAGCGCATTCCCATGATTGAGATGTCCGCAGCGGATTTTAGGCAGGTCATTGATGTGGACCTGAACGCCCCCTTCATTTGCGCCAAGGCTGTGATTCCCGCCATGATCAAAAAGGGCGGCGGCAAGATCATCAACATCTGCTCCATGATGTCGGAGCTGGGCCGGGAGACGGTATCTGCTTACGCCGCTGCCAAGGGCGGCCTCAAAATGCTGACGAGGAATATCGCCAGCGAGTACGGCGCGAACAACATCCAGTGCAACGGTCTTGGACCAGGGTATATCGAAACGCCTCAAACCGCGCCGCTGCGTACGCCGGAGCACCCCTTTAACAAGTTCATCCTGTCCAAAACACCGGCCAACCGCTGGGGCAAAACGGATGATTTGGTGGGCCCGGCGGTGTTCCTGGCTTCGCCCGCCTCAGACTTTGTAAACGGCCACATCCTGTACGTGGACGGGGGTATACTGGCCTATATCGGAAAACAGCCGTAAGGAACAAAAACGGGAACGGAATATATGCTTGAAGGGGCCTTTTTGAAAAAAGGGCCCCTCTCTATGTTTTGTGTTATACTCTTCTCACTACGATCAAACGCTTTACAGGAGGGATTGACATGGTAAGGATGACCGTTGGCATTACGCCAGGCGAGGCGGCTGATATCATTGAGCGCGCAGTTGGAAGCAGCGGCATGAGCGTTGAGAAAATCGGGTCCCATTACAGCACATCACCGGATGGAAAAGCAGCAATTCTGTTGGTATACGACAAATACTACATGCGCAATTCCAGCCGGGCCAGCCTCTCGGTCCTCATTGAGAACGTCGGCGACAGCACCATCGTCGCAGCCATAGGCTCGGGCGGCAGCCAGGGAGCGCTCTTTAACTTTGACTGGGGTTCCGCCAAAAATTTTGAAAAGGTTGTCAGCGATGTCATGCAGCCTTACGCCTGACCACAAGGTGCCTGGATTTTATCGTATAGCAAACATGTCCACAAAGTATGCAAGCAAGCTTTGTTCAAAGGCTGGGGCTTTCACCCTCCCCCGCCTTTGTTTTCATTGCCCGGTACTGGCCCGGCGTGATATTCTCGTACTTTTTGAAAGCGCGGATGAAGGAGGAACTGTTGAAATAGCCCACTTTTACCGCCACCTGTTCCAGGCTCATGTGACTGCCGGTCAAAAGCAGCTTGGCGTTTTGGATGCGGGTCAGGTTGATGGTATCCAGCATGGCCTGCCCCGTCTGCCGCTTGTACAGGGCGGAGGCATAGCTGGCGGTCAGGTTCAAATGCTCCGCCACACGGCTGATGGACATGCTGCTTTGCGCATAATGCTCCCTGATATACTCATCCGCCTTGCGGGCGATGTCTGCGCGCCGCACGTTTTCGCCGGCCGCGGCGCAAAGTGAGCAGGCCGATCCCACAATATAGGAAAGCTCAAGAAAGTCGTTTTTGGCAGAAGGAGCTTCCATATATTGCTGAATCCGCTGGGCAACAGGTGCTACCTCCTCTTGCGGGAAACGCAGCGAAAGGTTTTGCAAAATCCCCTGCAATAAAATGGCGCACTGCATTTTCACTGTCCAGCCGGGCAGCGAAGCGGCAGCTTTTTTCATGAGATGGATCTGATGCTTTGCTTCCTCCCAATCTCCCGCGGCCGTCAATTGCTCTATCCGCCTTAAGATGGACTCAATTTCCTCTGTCAGCCGCTCGAGCGGCATCTGGGCCGATTCGCGCTTCCAGGCAAGGATCAGCTCATCCGTGCCCTGCTGCCGGGCTGACAGCGCATCCCGGACCTGGCTGTATGCCTGGGATATTTTGTGAAGGCCCTGCACCCTTACGCTGACGGCGATGGTCATGCCCAGGTCAAAATTCTCCTTGAGAATTTGCCTGCCGCCAAGCAGGGTTTCTTCCAATTTATCCTGCCAGCCATCCATCCCGGCAGGCAGGCACAAAAGCGCATACGTCCAGCCGTGCAGCTCCGTAAGCCTGGCATTGTAGCCGGCCAGCAGCTCCGAGAACACATTGCGCAGTACAAAGCGCATGAGCCGCGCATCATCTTCTCCGTCTTCCGGTAAAATGGCGCTGTCTTTGAAGCCCTCCACACAAAAGCCCGCCACAACAAAATGGTCGCTGTCGTAGGCGATGTCCAGGGCTAAAAGCTGCTCCTCCACTTCTTTGATGGAGCCGTATGTCCCCCACATCAGCGATTCCAGCACAAAGTGCTCCATGTTCTGGTTGGAAAACTTCAGTTGCTGACCTACGGTCAGGCGGCTGTTTTTCATGCTCTGCATCATTTCCTGAAGGTATGTAAAGTCATCGCCGCCCTCATTTTGACTTCCGGCGGAAATACCCTCCACAAAGCTGCGCAGCGCATGGATGGGCCGGTACTGCCGCTTGGCCAGCGCAAAGGACAGGAAAAAGCCCACCGCCAGGATCACAATGACCAGCAGCACACTCACCTGGCGTATGGTTGTAAGCCTCGTCCAATAGACGTTTTCGGGGATGGACACCACATATACACAGCCTGTATCGGCGCTGCGGCTGTAGGAGATGCGCAGCTTGCCCTGATCACTCATCACGCCGTGGGCGTCGCCGCTTAAAGCACCAACGTTCACGGATGCGGTAAATGTCACCTCCGGCAGCGTGGAAAAAAGCACCTGTCCCCTGTGGTCCAAAATGGTGAAGCCGAGCCCCTGCTTCTCCTTCACCAATTGCTGGTATTGCCTAAGCATGCTTTCTTCCAGCGTAATGACGATGGTCACCGAAGGCTCGTTGCCTCTAAAAATGGTACGCATGTAAGACAGGGGGTTGTTAAGCGCTTCCTTGTCCCTGCGTACAAACCCGTTTTCTCCCCTGCGCACATAGGAAAGCCAATCGTCATATGTCTGAAACTCATTCGTCAAGCGCCTTTGAAAATAGTCCGGCCCCGTCATGACGGTGTTGGCGATTACCTTCTGGCTCCGCTCAAAATACAGATAGCTGCTGCTGACGCTGGCGTTTGCAATTTGCAGGCTGGTCATTTCCTGGATAAGGGTCCGTAGCGCCTGAAAAGCGGTAATGTTGTGCAGGTACTGCATGGGATCGGAAATGGATGAAAAATACAGCACCTTGTCATCCACCATCAGGGTATCCCCTATGCGCATTACGGCAAAAAGCTGTCCGTCCGCCTGGCTTTTCAATTGTTCCAGCATCAGGCGGTTGGACGTCTCCAGTTCCTTTTCCACCGTGCCCAGCATATTGGTCATAAAGCCGATCAGCGCCGCGGCGGGCAGCACAAACACAAGAAGGAATGACAGCAAAAACGTTCTGTATACCTTCTTGCGCATCCGCTGCCTAAATTCCTGCATCTTTTATGCCTCCAGCACGATCATGTCACTGCATCTACTATACCATATCACAACAGGGTATGCAAAGAAAACAAAGCCATACCGCGCATGCATACGGCTCCGGATTTGCATTTTTGCAAACGAGTTGCGATTTTGCATATTGCTCTTTTCACAAATTGGCAATCCCATTTACGGTTTTGCGGTTGTTTATTGTTTTTAGTCCCAGTATACTGAATCATCATGACCCTTTGGTAAGGGAACGTGCCACTGCCCCAAAACCATATAACAAGGAGGAAGAAAAACCATGCGCAAATCCCTGTCCCTGTTGCTGGCTGCCACGATGCTGCTTGGCATGATGGCCTTCGCCCCGGCCCTGGCGGAAGAAGCACCCTTCGTCATCACCATGGTGGCCCCGTTCTTCGCCGACCAGCCCCCCGCCGGCACCACAGGCGAGGAAGGCAACCCGGTTCTGGAAGCCGTGGAAGAACTGTGCAATGTAGACCTTCAGATCACCTATGCTCCCCAGGGCGACTTTGTACAAAAATACAATACCGTGATGGCCTCCACCGAGCAGCCCATGGTGATGGTGGTCACCAGCGGCCTGACGAAAAACTCCAAGTACCTGGAAGACTGCCAATTCGGCGTGTTCTGGGACCTGACGGATTTCATCCCCCAGCGCCCGCTGTTCAAGGATGAGCTCACAACGCCTTACTCCCTGACGGTGACCGCCGTTGGCGGCCGCAACTATCTGTTCCCCATCCAGGTCTCCAGCGCCCGCGTGGCCATGCTGTATCGGCAGGACTGGCTGGACAAACTTGGCATGAGTGTACCCACCAACGCCAAGGAATTTTATGAGATGGCCAAGAGGTTCACTGAGGACGATCCCGACGGCAACGGCGTGAAGGATACCTACGGCTACGCTTACATTGACGACGCCGACAAGGAACTGACCTACGCCGGCTTTGACACCCTGGCCGTGGCCCTGGGCGCTCCCAACCGCTGGGGCAAGAACGCCGAAGGCAAGATCATGCCTTACTTCACCTTCCCGCAGTATATGGATACCCTGAACCTGTTCAAGGACATGTATGACAACGGCTACATGAACAGCGACTTCGCTTTGATCAAGGGCAACGACAAGCACCTGCCCCTGGCCGAAGGCAAGGCCGGCATCATGTTCACCACAGGCACCAATGGCCGCTATCCCGGCGGCAAGTACGACCAGCTTTTCTCCACCATTACCCCCACCGCCCAAATCAACCGCAATTACCTGCTGACCGATCCCAATGGCAATCAGGTGATCAACTCCACCCTTTCTGTGGGCGGCGTGGGCGGCTTCCTGATTCCCAAGGCATCCGTCAAGGATGAAGCCACTGTGCAGCGGATTCTGGACTTCTTTGAGAAGCTGCAATCCGCGGAAGAAGATGGCGGCTGCAAGCTCCTCACCGTGGGTGTGGAAAACCTCCACTATACACAGGCCGCCGATGGCAAGATCACCATCACCCCCGAACAGCAGAAACTGCGCGTTTCCGACGGTTCAAACGAAGTGTTCATTTCCCTGGCACCCCGCCGCGTCGTCGCTCCCGATTTCGGCCAGGGCAGGACGCAGCTTGACCTGATCAACCTGGAAGCCGTGGCCAATGAGCCCTACGCCGTGCCTGATCTGAGCGTTGGCAAGCTCAACCCGGATCTGATGAGCATCGAAGCTTCCATCGCCGCGACCATTTCCGATGCCCGTGTGCAGTACATCATGGGACAAATCGACGCTGCCGGCTTTGAAAAGGCCGTACAGGAATGGATGGAACAGGGCGGCAACGATCTGATCGCCGCTGTGAACGCCGAGTAAGTTCTTTGAGCCGGGATGGCATGGAGCCGGCTTCATGCCATCCCTTCTTTTTGGTGCTGTATCCCTCCATGACCTCTTTTTCTTTCTTATGGGATACTGGAAACGATCATTAGCCTGCCCTAATACCGGGATTCCAAAGGGATGTATCCCTTTGGCGGGGTCCCGGGGGCAGAGCCCCCGGGCAGAAAGGGTGTCGAATATGATTCAAGCCGCAGGGCCAAGGGTGGGCGCAGGAACCAGGCTTATCCGGCGAATGATGCGCTACAAATGGCTGTACATCATGCTGATTCCGACTTTGGCCTATTACGTTTTGTTCAAATTCCTGCCCATGCTGGGGCTGCGCATTGTGTTTCTCAGGTACATCCCCGCGTTGGAAGTGCAGGGCGTGGCCAGCCCGCTGGCCGATCCGTGGTTTAAAAATTTTGCCACATTTTTTCATCATAAGGACTTTTGGATGCTGCTGCGCAACACCATAACGCTGGCGGTATGGAATATTCTGCTGTTCTTTCCCATCCCCCTGATCCTATCGCTGCTGCTGAATGAAATCCGGCATTTTTCCTACAAACGCACGCTGCAGTCGCTGGTATACCT
Source organism: Bacillota bacterium (assembly GCA_023415145.1). Taxonomy (GTDB): domain Bacteria; phylum Bacillota; class Clostridia; order Christensenellales; family Aristaeellaceae; genus JAEWAH01. Next base: position 7,871 of record JAEZLW010000131.1, read on the forward strand.
GCCCCACTTTTTAAGCTGGGCGGTGATCGCAAGCCTGATGCTGCTGCTGCTGGGCCCGGCCCCCAGAGGGCTTGTCAACTCTCTTTTGCAGCAAAATGATATGAAGCAGATTCCATTCCTGTACGGGCATGAATGGTTCCGCCCGATTTATATCATCGAGCTCATCTGGAAAGAAGCCGGCTGGGGCACCATCATTTACCTGGCGGCGCTGTCCGGCGTGGATGAGCAGCTGTATGAGGCCGCCGTCATCGACGGCGCGGGCCGGTTCCGCCAGTTGTGGAACATTACGCTGCCTTCTATCAAATCCACCATCGTCATTTTGCTGATACTGCGCATGGGCTCCTTCCTGGATACGGGCTTTGACCAGATCTACTTGATGGTCAACAGCCTGAACCGGGAAGTAGGCATGGTGTTTGACACATACATCTATGACGTGGGCATCCTGGGCAACAAGGTGCCCCCGGGGGTCAGCTCCTTCAGCTACAGTACTGCCGTGGGCCTGTTCCGCTCGGTGGTGAGCCTTGCATTGGTGCTGGGCACCAACCGGCTGGCCAAAGCCATGGGAGAGGAGGGAGTGTACTGATGGCAAACAATATGGCTTCCCGCAACCAGACCACTGCCGGACGGATATTCGACATCGTAAACCATGCGCTGCTGGGCCTGTTTGCTGTTTTGATGGTAGCGCCTCTTGTCTATTGCGTGGTCGGTTCTTTTTCCGCCACCGGCATGGCTTACGGCCGTTTTGCCGCCTTTTCCCTGGAAGCCTATCATATGATCTTCCGGTCTGGAAAAACGTTGTCTTCCCTGGGCAACAGCTTCACCATCACCATTGTGGGCACATTTATCAACATCGCCATGACATCCACAGCGGCGTATGCGCTGAGCAAGCGCGATCTTCCTGGCCGCAAGTGGCTGATGGGTATAGTCGTCTTCTTCCTTCTGTTCCACGCAGGGCTGATTCCTGATTTCATCGTAGTCGCCAACCAGCTTCGCCTGAAGAACACCTTCTGGGCCATCTGGCTCCCGGTAGCCATCTCCAGCTCCAACCTGATCATTATGAAAAACTTCTTTCAAAACATCCCCGAGAGCATTGAGGAGAGCGCCCGCATTGACGGCTGCAACGAGATGCAATCCTTTATGCGCATCGTACTGCCCATGAGCAAGGCATCCCTGGCCACCTTCTCTCTGTTTTATGCGGTAGGCCACTGGAACAATTACCTACGCCCCATGATCTATCTGGACAACAGCAACCAATGGCCCATTACCGTATGGCTGAGGCAGATCATTATCCTGTCCCTGGGCGGCATGGGCAATGACAACATGTCCGAGCAGGATGTGGTATGGGCCGCCACAGACGCTGTAAAATATGCTACTATTGTTGTGAGCACTGTGCCCATCATCTGCGTCTATCCCTTTTTGCAAAAGCATTTTGCCAAGGGCGTGCTGTTGGGCTCTGTAAAGGGCTGACGCTGCGCTTCGAAAAAATGACAATGTCATTTTTTCGATTTTGCACTTTTCGCCTATGCGTTTTACGCATGGCCGGCGAAAAGTGTAAGGAAAGCTTGCTACGCAAGCGTCCCGCGCGCCCGGCAGAGCCGGGCGACACGATTACAAATGAAGGGGTTCCCCCTTCATTGCATCCCCCAAATTTGTCCCAAAAGGAGAGGACATATGCTCCCTCAAACCTATCCATCCGAAATGAAAGTATTTTCAGATTCCCTGACCGGACGGAGGATTACCCAGCTTACCAGCAGTTCCGAGTACGATCATGTTCACCTATACTTTACGGAGAACGCCTTTACAAGGGGCGGGAAGGAAATCTTCTTCACCTCCGACCGGGATACGCCTGGCGTCGACAATGTGTTCACTGTGAACCGGGAGACGGGCATCATCACCCGCGTCACAGCCTATCAGGATCAGGGGATATCCCAACTGACCAAGGACCCTGACAGCACCGTGATTTTGTACAACCATGGCCGGGACGTGGTGCTCCACTCCCTTGTGACGGGCGATAGGCAGGTGTTGTACACCTTCCCTGGGGAGTATAGGCCCGGGCGGCTTTCCCTCAACTGCGACCACACGCTGGTGGGCATTCTCATGAACGAGGATGTCCATGTGGAGCATGGCGTCAACTACGCCGGGTTCGAGGAAAAGATGTACAGGGTCAAGCGCTCCCGCATCGTGTTCGTGCCGCTGAATGGCGGCAAGGCCGGTCCGCCTTATATCGGCGTCCGGGATACCTGCGAAGCAGGGCACCTGCAATTTTCACCAACGGACAAAAACCTTTGCATGTACTGCCACGAAGGCCCCTGGCACCTTGTGATGCAGCGGATTTTTCTTGTGGATACCGACACGTTGGAGGTTTTCCCATGCTTCCGGCAGAATAAGGAAGACAGCGTCGGCCATGAGTTCTTTACAAGGGATGGCAAAGTCTTTTTCGACAACCGCGGCCCCGGCCACGACGGCACCATCACCAGCCACCGCACACAGGCGGTAGCCAAGGAACCGATGGATAGCGGGTTCATCCCCTATGTGGGCCTGGCGGATAAGACGGGTGTGCTGCTCACAAAAACGCTGCTGCCCCATTACTGTAATCATTACCATTGCGGCAGCGATCCCGATATCCTGGTTGGCGACGAGGTGGATGATCTGGTGCGCATCGAACTAACAAAAGATGGCCCCCGCGTTTTGAAGCTTTGCCGCCACGGAACGAGCTGGTACGGGCAAAAGAGCCATTGCCACCCCACCGTCAGTTGGGAGGATGATGCGGTTCTGTACGCCAGCGACGCGGATGGGAAAGTGCAGCTGTACCTCACGGATTGGCAGGTTTGATACCAAAAGGAGTGAACGGTTTGAAAGCTATCGTCGTATACAATGAGCAAACAGCGCTAACAGACCTGGGCAGCGGCGTCAGCCGCAAGGTGCTTTGCTATACCCCCGAAATGATGATGGTGGGAGTCCGCTTTGAAAAAGGCGGCGTGGGCGCCATGCACACCCATCCGCATGTACAAAGCACCTATGTGAAAAGCGGAAGCTTCCGCTTTACCATCGATGGCGAGGATGTAACCGTCAAAGAAGGCGACACCATCGCATTCCCATCCGGCATCCCCCATGGCACCGTTTGCCTGGAAAAAGGCATCCTGGTGGATGTGTTCACCCCCATGCGCGCCGACTTTGTGTGACCAGAGGACGCTGTCCCCTGGACCCCTGCCAAAGGGATATATCCCTTTGGAATCCCGTTTATGGGGCAAAATGAAACCGGGCGGTTCCTGATAAGGTGCCGCCCGGTGTATTATTGGCATGATATTTCTTAAGCGCCGGGAACCGGCTCAGCCGCCCGGCAAACCGCCTTTTTATCATCGGGCAGCCGAAAGGCTACAATCAGGTTGCCCAGCGACAGAAATGCGGCAATGAAGAATACCCATTGGGGTCCCCACTGCACCCAGATGGCGGCGCTAACCTGGGCCGCCAGAATGGCCACAACATGGTCCAGGCTGATGCCGGTAGACAGTGTGGCGGTGATCTCCTCATCATTTACCGCAATGGAGCGAAGGTAGATGGATTTGACAATGCCAATCTGCATGGACAGCCGGTCCAGCACAAACAACGCATACACCACCATCACAGGCCAGCTTCCTTCCGGCAGGACTTTGCTTGTAATTCCCCATACCAAAAAGCCGTACAGCACATACACGATGATAAAGGACAATGCGTCCACATACATCATGCGCTTGATGCCAAACTTATCCATCCAGCGGCCCACCCAGCGCATGAAGAAGATGCCCAGGAAGCTGCTGGCAATCAACAGCAGGGACATGATGTCCGCGCCTTTGCGAAGCAGTTCCACCACCACCCAGGTGCCGAACACAAAGGCGATCTGTTTTTGCACACCGTGCAGAATGGTCAAAAAGTAGAAATATCGGTATTGTTTGCGGAACAGCAGTTTGAACCTTTTCACAGAGGCTGGCTGCGTCCCCACCTGTCGCACCAACATCAGGGATGCAATGATCGCCACTAGAAAGGAAGCGGACCCCAGCAAAAATACAGCCTTGATGGGCGTGGAAAAGGAAAAAGCGCCGCTTCTGAACCCGAAGAAGACGATGAGCCCGGCCAGAAAGCTCACTGCCGTTTTGGCGCTGGCATACTGGCCCATGCGCCGGCCCACCTGACCCGGCTTCGCCAGCGCCATGCCGATGGAGTCCTGCAGTGGCATAAACATGTGCATACCCATGGAGTTGACAAACAGGAAAACAAGCATCACGCCAAAGGAAGGCGTGAAGATACCCATCGCCGTCAAGCCGCCGCAGGCCAATACCTGGGCGATGAGGCTGGCTTTGAGATCCCCCAGCATGGAAAGGGAGGCGATCACCAGTGCGCAAAGCATGCCCGGCAGTTCCCTGGGAAACTCAATAAACCCGCGCCGAATGGCGTCAACCTGATAGACTTCCTTAAAATAATTCGCATAAATGGCGTCGCTCAGGCCGTTTCCCAGCGCCGCCGCCGTAATCAGGATGAAGAACAGCAGCATATCCCTGCGCATTGTCTGCCTTTGCATGTTGCTTGCATTCCTTTCATAATTAAACACATTTCCTGTATTGTATCAGGCAAAGACGCAGGCCGCAATGTACAATTCCCCCAATAATTGACCTCGTTCCTGAGCAGCTTGACAAAGACATGGAAATCCGCTACATTGATGCAAGTGATAGACGGAGCTGTATGGAAAACGGAGAAGTAGTATGTACAATGTCATCATCGCCGACGATGAAATGAAGGTGTGTCAGCTTATCCAAAAGCTGGCGGATTGGGATGCTTTGGGGCTTCACGTTGCCGGCATTGCCAACGATGGCCTTGCTGCGCTCCAGTTGGTGGAAAAGCATCAGCCCGAACTATTGATCACCGATATCCGCATGCCTGGGGTGGATGGCATTGAGCTCATCCGCCGGGCAAAGGAAATTGCGCCCAACCTGCAATGCATTATCATCAGCGGATACCGCCACTTTGACTACGCCCACAACGCTATCCGCTACGGGGTGGAGGATTACCTGTTAAAGCCCGTCAACCAACAGGAGTTTGTAGCCACGCTGCGCAAACTTAAGGACAAAAAAGACCGGGAAACAAATCAAAAACAGGAGACGGAAGAGCTTCGGCAAAAGGCCCTGCATTTGGGTGAGCGGCTGAAGGAAGATTTCGTACTCCGGCTTTTGAGGGAAGGCACGCTTCATGAAAAAGAGGCGGAGCAGCTATCCCTCGCCGACATGGCGGGCTATGCCTGCGCCATCGTAAAGCCCGATTTACGCGGCGTACCGCCGGAAGACAGGCTTCACGGCCTTGCAGCTGATAAGACCTTGAATGTATTGCGTCAGCACTTGAATCCCGTTTTCCCTGTGCTTTTGGCTTGTGCCGCGCCGGAAGGCGTGCTGTGCGTTTTCCATGCCGGACCCATGGCTTGGGAAGACGTACTGAGCGCTTTCCGCTCCCTGATGGAAGAAGTTCTTCTTTTGCGGGCGCTGTTCCAAGGCCTTCAAGTGACGGTGGGGATAAGCTGCGAGGGCCATACGCTGGCCACCCTCCCCGCCGCTATGAACGAGGCCCGCCAAGCAGTCACGGAAAGGCTGCGCCGCGGTACAGGGCAGATCATCGTGCACATGCCGCAGCCGGTATCGCCTGGCGACAGGGAAACGCTGCTGAATGCGGATACACGCAAAAACCTGCTGGCCGCCCTGGAGATATTGAAGGAGGAAAGCTACCGCTCTCAACTGAAAAAGGTGCTGGATGCACTGGGGAAGAGCACAAGGCTTTCTATGACGGATGTGCACGGCATCATGAAGGAGCTCATCTACCTGCATTTTCTGGGCCTTGCCGGCCGCGGTCAGGCAGAAGATGCTACAGAGCTTTTTGCAAACAAATTTGACATGGCCTTCAACGCCGCCACTTCCTATGCCCAGGCGGCGGACAGCCTGCAGGACATGCTATGCTCGCATGTAGGTGATATCATCAGGGAGCGCAGTGAATTGGAGATGCGGCCCATCCGCCTGGCGAAAAAATACATGCAGGACAATTACCACAAGCCACTCACACTGGAAGAGGTGGCATCTGTGGCCGGTTTTCATCCCACTTATTTTTCCACCATCTTCAAAAAGATCACGGGCGAAAATTTTTTGGAATACGTAAGCGGACTGCGCATGAAGGAAGCCAGGGAGCTGCTTTGCGACGGGCATCTTCGCATGGAGGATATCGCGGAAAGGGTAGGCTATGCCGATACCAAATATTTTGTAAAGCTGTTCAAAAAAGCCACCGGCCTCACGCCGCAGGAATACCGCAAGCTGTATTATTGACATAGAGGTAGCCCATGCAAAAGAAAAGACCGTGGTCCCTGGCCAGGCGGAGCGTGTACGTCTTCTTGGGCGTATGCGTGATTGCGCTGGCCCTTTTGATTGTTTTGTTCGTTTGGATCCTTGGAGAGGAAGGGTCTCTTCTGCATCCCGCCATGCTGATGGTGCTGACGCTCGGCGCAGCGCTGGCCCTGTTGCTGTATATGGGCTGCCGCCATGTTCTGTCGCCATACATGAAGGTAGCCGCGGTGCTCAAGCGCTTCTCCGCCGGGCGTACGGTAGAGGAGCTGTTCCATTTAAAGCATCCGCTGACAATGGATCTTCAGAAAGCGCTTGCAAGAGTCAGCAGCCTTCTTGACCGGCAGGCGGCCCTGCGGGATTCCATGAAGCAGGCGGAGTACCTGGCGCTGCAAAACCAGATCAACCCCCATTTTCTGTACAACACGCTGGAGGCCATTCGGGGCGACGCACTGATAAGCGGCATGGTTCCCCTGGCGGAGATAGCCGAAGCGTTGGCTACCTATTTTCGGTACACCATCAGCAAAATGAACCGGCTGGTGACGGTGGAGGAGGAATTAAGCAACGTCAAGAATTATTTCCGCATCCAGCGCTACCGCTACGGGGACAGGATGCAAATGACGCTCAACTATGACAAAGAAAACCAGGAGCTGCTTACGCTGCGCATTCCCAAGCTTACGCTGCAGCCCATTGTGGAAAACGCAGTGATCCACGGCCTGGAGGCCAAGGTAGGACAAGGGCTCATCCGGCTTACGGCACAGACCACCCAATCACGCCTTTTGCTGCATGTGTCGGACAACGGTGTGGGCATGGCCCGGGAAGCGCTTGCCCGCCTGACCGAACGGCTCACCCAAACACGGTTTGACTACATCGACAGCGATGCCGAGAAAGAGGGCGGCATCGCACTGGTGAATGTCAACAACAGGCTCAGGCTCTTGTTTGGTGAGCAGTATGGCCTGAACATCTATTCGGAACCGGATGTGGGCACAGATGTGGAGATCACCCTCCCGCTGCGCCACCATATGGAGGAGTAGCCCATCCATGAAGACGGAAATTTTGCGGATGGAGGATGTGTTTGCCACCAGCCATGGCGTGCGGCTTCTGGACGGCTTCCGCATGTACCTGTTCATGGGGGAAACGCTGGGCCTGATCATCAACAACGCCTACAAGCGGTCGCTGGTGGTGGATGTGCTGTGCGGCAACCGGGAGGTTGACCTGGGGCGCATCTATTACCATGACCAGCAGGTGGACCCGGAGGAGTACACGGTGATAAGCCGCCGCCGGGTTAGCTGTGTGGGCGGTAAAAGCTTTCTCATTCAGGACATGAGCGTGGCGGAAAACATATTCGTCATCCGCAGCCGCTTTCAAAAAATCTTTGTCAGGCGGCGAACGCTGGAAAAACAGGCCGCCATCCTTTTGAAGCCCTTTTCGGTGGATGCTGCCCCTTGTACGCCTGTGAAATCCCTCACCATCACCCGGCGGATTCAAATCGAGCTGATCAAGGCCAGCGCCACGGGGGCCAGAATCATTGTCCTCTACGACCTTTCACGGTTTTTAAGCGCGGCGGATATCAAGGCTGTGTTTGAAACAGTGAGCGCACTCAAACGGGACGGTATTGCCTTTTTGCTTGTGGATACGTATCTGGATGTGCTTTTTCAGTATACCGACCGCATGCTGGTGATGGACAGCGGGCGGATGATACGGGCCTTTGAAAAGGATATGTACGATGAAAAAACGGTGGAGGCCGTGCTGCTGGGCGGCGGCGAGCAGCCACCACCCGGCGAAAGCCACGGCGATAAGGTGCCTGTTCTGAAAATCAGCCATGTGAGCACGAAAAAGCTTCGGGAAATTTCCCTCACGCTAAGCAGGGGGGAAACCGTAAGCCTCCTGGACATGGATGACAGCACCAACGCGGCAATGCTTGCGGTGCTTACCGGGGTAGCACCGTATCTTGGTGAAATAAAGCTGGAAGGCAAAGCCATAAGGCCCCGCAATCTCAATCACGCCCTGAAGCTTGGTATATGCGTGATCAGTGAAAATCCAACGGAATCCATGCTCTTCCCGCATTTGAGTGCTTTGGAGAATCTGTACCTTGGCATGGCCGGGCGCGTGCGCTTCTTCTTTGGCCGCAAAAAATACAAGCAAAGCCTTGCGCAAAACTTTCGGGAGCTGCTTCCGCAAAGAATCATGGAGTGCCAGGATATCCGTACCCTTGGCAGTGAGGATTTGCAGCGGCTTGTATACTGCAAGTGGCTGCTGTGCCATCCCAGGCTTTTGATCGTGCTAAAGCCCCTGTCGGTGACGGACCCGCACTTAGGTCAGGTGACGCAGGAGCTGATCGGCCAATATGCAAAGCAGGGTGCCTGCGTGCTGATCCTCTCCTCCAACCCTTCCGAAGCCTACCGGCTGGGGGATACGGTGTATCCCTGCAAGGATGGGCGGATAACAGTGAACAATGAATAATGAGCATTGAACAATACAAAATGGAACATTGATGCCTGCTATGAACTTCAATGCATTGTTTAAAAAGACATTCAATCTTCACAGGACAAGCGTAGGGCGGGGACTTGCCCCCGCCGCATGCTGATTCCATCGATTCATTCATGCTTTGGTACTGCTTTGTACTGCCCATTCTTCAATGTTCATTGAAATATATATGGTTATGAAATGCCTACAATACCACCTTCACGTTCTCCGTCCCCAGCATCTTCTCCAGTTCCTGCTGCACTGGCTCGTCCCCGTCGCACCAAAGATTCTTTGGTGTCAGCAGCGTGATGCGCTCCGACGGAATGTGGAAATAAACCGGCACCGGGCCTGGATGACCGTTTAAGACAGGCTTCATCCGCTCCATTTGCTCCCTTGTGCCCCGCAGATACAGCTTCATGGGTGCCTGCTTGGCCAATTGTGCATCGGTTAGGACGGGATTGGGCTGGTGAAAGGGCAGGGGAAACATATCATCCGGATCGTCCATGGGCGGCTGTTTGCCAATGGAAAGCGGCACATCGCGTTCTTTCAACCCCTCCGAAGGCATCAAAGGCGACACGTTGTCCACCAGCAGCTTTGTTTCCTCATCCTCCCTGATGGAGAGCTTGCCCGTTAAAATCACAAGCTCGTCCGTTTTCAGCATCCCGCTGTATTTTTCATACACTCTTGGGAAAACCAGCCCTTCGATTTGGCCTGTTAAGTCTTCCAGCGTCACAAAGCCCATGAAGGCGCCTTTCCTGGTGGCCTTGCCCCGGGCGTCGGTCAGTATGCCGCCCATGCGCACCGCCATGCCGTCCATGGATTGGCCTTTGTCCGGCCGCTCGGAAAGCTCCGCCACATAGGCTGTATTGCACTCCAGTTGATTCAGTATCTGTGCATACTCATCCAGGGGATGGCCGCTGATGTACACGCCGGTCATTTCCTTTTCCATGGACAAAAGCGACCGCAGGGGATACTCCGGTATAGTCGGCAGCTTTTCCTGAAGGAATCCGCTGGCAGGCAGACTTTGCCCCAGGTCAAACAAAGACATCTGCCCCGATATGTTTTGCTTCCGGCGGTTGACGGCGGCCTCCAGTGTGGGTTCATACACATTCAAAAGCTGGGACCTCTTGGCACCGGTGCCATCAAAAGCCCCGGCCTTGATGAGGCTTTCCACCACACGCTTGTTCACGCTGTCGGTATCCACCCGGCGGCAGAAATCAAAAATATCTTTGAACTTGCCCTTTTCCCGTTCCCGAACGATGGCCTCCACCGCACCCTGACCTACGTTCTTCACCGCGCCCAGCCCAAAACGGATGCCGGGCCTGCCCGTGGAAGCGTCCATTGAAAAGCGCCATGCGCTTACATTCACGTCCGGGGGCAGGATGGGGATATCATGGGCACGGCAGTATTGAATGTACCCGGCGATCTTTGTGGCATTGCCGTACACACTGTTCATGATGGCTGCCATGAAGGGCACCGGGTGATGGTGCTTGAGCCAGCCCGTCTGTACGGCCACCACGCCATAGGCGGCGGCGTGGCTTTTGTTGAAGGCGTAGGAGGCGAAGGCGCTCATTTCATCAAAAATATGCTCCGCCACATCTTCTGGCACGCCATTTGCGACGCAGCCGGGGATGATTTGATTCCCCTCCTTGTCCCGCATGCCGTGTACGAAATACTCCCGCTCCTTTTGCATTACGTCGTGCTTCTTTTTCGACATGGCCCGGCGCATGAGATCACTTCGGCCTAAGGAATAACCGGCCAGGTCACGCACAATCTGCATCACCTGCTCCTGGTAGACCATGCAGCCGTAGGTCACGTCCAGGATGGGCTTTAATTTGGGTGTTGCGTATTGCACGGTAGAGGGGTTGTGCTTGCCCTGGATGTAGCGCGGGATGCTTTCCATGGGACCGGGGCGGTACAGGGAAATGGCGGCAATGATGTCCTCAAAGTTCTCCGGCCGCATGTTTGTCAGAAAACTGCGCATGCCGCCGCCTTCCAACTGGAACACCCCATCGGTATCCCCCTTGGAGATCATGTCGTACACCGCCGGGTCGCCTAAGGGAATGTCCTCCGGCTTTAAGTGGATGCCTGCCTCCCGGAGCATATCCAGCGTGTCCCGGATAACGGTCAGCGTACGCAGGCCCAGAAAGTCCATCTTGAGTAAGCCCAGCTTTTCCAGAATGCCCATGGGATACTGGGTGGTAATGACTTCGTCATTTTTTTGCAGCGGTACATACTTTGTCACCGGCGCACTGGTGATAAGCACGCCGGCGGCATGGGTGCTGGCATGGCGGGGCATGCCCTCCAGCGACAGTGCCGTGTCGATGAGCTTTTTCACTTTGTCATCCCCGGCATAAGAGGCTGCCAGGTCGGGGCTTACCTTCAGCGCCTTCTCCAGCGTCATGCCCAGTTCAAAGGGCACTGCCTTGGCGACCTTGTCCACATCCTGGTAGCTCATGCCCAGCACCCGGCCCACGTCCCGCACCACGCCTCTTGCGGCCATGGTGCCGAAGGTGATGATTTGTGCCACATGGTCGGCGCCGTACTTTGAGGCCACGTAGTCGATGACCTCCTGCCTTCGCTCGTAGCAAAAATCGATGTCCAGGTCCGGCATGGAAATGCGCTCCGGGTTCAAAAACCGCTCGAACAAAAGATTGTATTTCAGCGGGTCCAACGCGGTAATGCCCAAAGTGTAAGCCACAATGGAACCTGCGCCGCTGCCACGGCCCGGTCCCACCATGATGTTGTGGCTTTTGGCGTAGTGGATGAAGTCCCACACGATGAGAAAGTAATCCACATAACCCATGTTCTTGATGGTGTCCAGCTCGTACATCAGCCGGCGATTTGGCGCGCCGTCCTCCCCCGATTCGCTGGGATACAGCCTTTCCAACCCTTGCCTGCACAGATTGGTCAGCAGGGACAGGGGTGTTTCTCCCGGTGGTATGGGCTTGTAGCTGGGCAGATGTATTTTGTCAAACTCAAACGCCACCCGGCACATATCCGCCACCTTTTTCGTGTTGTCGATGGCGTCGGGCCAGGCTGCAAAGAGGGTGCGCATCTCCTCCTCGCTTTTTACATACAGCTCTTCCGTTTCCATGCGCATACGGGCTTCGTCCTCCAGCGTTTTACCCGTCTGGATGCACATCAATACTTCCTGGGCAGCCGCGTCTTCACGACGCAAATAATGGGCGTCGTTGGTGGCGATCAGGGGCACGCCCGTCTCGCGGCTTAACCGGACCAATTCCGGCAGCACCTGCTTTTCCTCCGGGATGCCATGGTCCATGATCTCGATATAGAATCTGCCCTTGCCAAACAGGTTTTGCATGCGCAGTGCGTACTCTTTTGCTTCCTGCCGCCTTCCCATCAGCAGCATTTTGGGCAGGTCACCGCTCAAGCATGCGGACAGGCAGATGAGGCCCTCCGCATGCTTTTCCAGCAGCTTGTAGTCTATGCGCGGCCGGTAGTAAAAGCCTCGCAAAAAGCCTTCGCTTACCAGTGCCATCAGGTTTTGATAGCCCGTGTTGTTTTCACAAAGCAGGATCATGTGGCTGTACTCCCGGTTCACCACCTGCTTGTCCTCCATGTCCGGGCAGATGTATACCTCACAGCCCAGTATGGGTCGGATGCCGTTTGCAACGCACTCCTGATAAAACTCCACTGCGCCGTACAATACGCCGTGGTCCGTGACGGCGCAGCTGTCCATGTTCAGTTCCTTCAGGCGTTTTATCAGATGCTTGATCCGGCAAGCGCCGTCCAGCAGGCTGTATTCCGTATGCAGATGCAGGTGGGTAAAGGCCATTTCGTTCACCTCGGGGATATTATAGCATACAGTTAGCGGGAAGGGGGCTTTTTGAAAAAAACCTCCGACCGGCTCAATCGTCGCCGCGGTTCGCTTCCGCTTCCGCGGCTTGTTTCGCCTGCCTCCTCCGCCTCGCTTTTTCCGCCACAGGCGGTGCATCGGCTTCGGAGCCTTCCCGCACCCATCCCCGAAAAACTTTAATAAAGGACACAAATACAACTTTTTATGGTATACTATACGGGACAATGAGGTGGTTTTATGCCGTTATTCGAGTTTGATGAGCAATATCCGCTTTTTGACGCAACGCCTGTGGAGAACCTGTTTGTGCAGGAATACCTCCCCGCGGCCAAGGGCGATTATGTGAAGGTATATTTATACGGGCTGATGCATACATACCATCCCACCGCGGGTATGAACCTGGCGGTGATGGCCCGGGATTTGGGGTTAAACGAAGAGGATGTTTTGTCGGCATACCGCTACTGGGAGCGCAAGGGGCTGGTTCAGCGCACAGCGGACAACCCCCCCGCCTTCCGCTACATGAACCCCAAGCAGCTTCTTTTTATGCGCCAATGCCCCACGGAGGACAAGCAGTACACCCAGTTTGCCGACGCCCTCTATGCCGCCTTTGGGGAGGACAGGCAGCTTCACGGCCAGGAAACCAGTTTGGCTTATGAGTGGGTGGAGGATTTAAAGCTTCCTCCGGAAGTGGTGCTGATGCTGGTGCAGCATTTGATTTCCACAAGGGGCAAGCATTTCAGCTTCAAGGCCGCCCAGAAGCTGGCGGTGCAATTGGCGGAGGAGCATGTGCACACCATCGAGGATGCGGAGATTGTGCTTTCCCGCTCCAAGGCCGTACTGGAGGGAACACGCAAGATCCTGCGCCGGCTGGGCAAAAGGCATCAGCCCTCCGAGGATGAGATGGCGCTGTACCGCAAGTGGACGTCGGACTGGCGATACGATCACGAAGCCATCGAGGCCGCCTGCCGCGAGACCACCAAGGGTGATCCCACCATGGCTTATCTGGACGGTATCCTGAACGGCCTGCGCAAACGGGGAGAGAAAACACCAGCCACCGCCCGCCAGGTGGAAAATCAATTGCAAAAAGAGCAGGAGGAAGCCGCTCCCCTCAAGGAGCTTTTCCGGGCCCTTGGCGTAAGCGGCCTGACCGTCAACGAGGGCACGCTATCCGTTTACCGGCAGATGCGTGCTTTGCTAAGCCATGAAGTGATCCTGCTGGCTGCCAGGGAAGCCGCCCGCTTTGGTGGCAGGCTGGATGACGTGCTCAGGCTCCTGACCACCTGGCACGAGAAAGGGCTTGCAACGCCACGGCAGGTGGAAGAATACATCGCCGCCTTCTATGAAAGCAACCGGCTGCTTACCCAATTGTTTGAAAAGTGCGGCAAAAGCGAAAAGCCGATGGCTTCCGACAGGGCGCTGCTTCTAAAATGGCAGAAGGACTGGCATTTTTCCAATGACATGCTCGTACTGGCCGCCTCCTATTCCCAAACCGCGGAAAAGAAAATGCCCTACATGGACGCCATGCTGGGGGCCTGGCACGAGCAGGGCATTGTAACCCCGGAAGCAGCGCAAAACGCCCGGGAGCGCTTTGAAAAGGCCCCGGCTTCCGCTGCCGCGCAACAGCGAAAGGGCAAGGTGGTAACGGAGCAGCTTTACACCCAGCGCAAATACGATGAAATCGATTTGAACAAGTGGGCAGCCAGCATGATTGAGGAGGCAAGGGAAACAGATGCCTAACGCCATCATGAATGAGCTTATGATGAAATATGAAGCCCGGCAGGCGCAAAATGCGCGGGAAGAGGAACGCCGCCTGAAGGAGGCAACTTCCCTCTGCCCGGAGATTGGCCGCTTGGCCGCCGCCCGCCGGGAAACCCTTTTTTCCGCCATCCGCAAAACGCTGGCCTCCGGAAAGCAAAACAGCACGGCCAACCGCCTTGCGCAGGAGATGGAGAATTACAACCGAAGGATTCGCGAACTGCTTGCACGTAGTGGGCTGCCGGAAGATTACCTTCAGCCTGTTTACCAGTGTGAAACATGCCGGGATACGGGCTTTGTTGGAGAGGCGGTCAAAAAACGCTGCGCCTGCCTGAACCAGGAGTATTTCAAGCAAATGGGCCGGCAGATTGGCTTGAATGAGCGCACGCCCCAGACGTTTGAGGCCTTCCGGGAGGATGTTTTTTCCAAGGAGATCATCCCCGGCGCCAACGTAAGCCAGCGCACGTTCATGTGTTTTTTACGGGACAAATGCAAAAAATACGCTGAAACCTTTCCGGATACCACCACGCCCGACATGCTTTTCATGGGCACCAGCGGCTTGGGAAAGACGTATCTCATGCAGGCCATCGCACACCGGGTGCTGGAGCGGGGGTTTTCCGCCCTGTGCGTCAGCGCCTTTCGGGTGGTTGAAATGACAAGGCTATCGTACTTTCAGAACAACGCCGAGGAAAGCGCGCCGCTTTTTGATGTGGACCTGCTTTTGATTGATGACTTGGGTTCCGAGCCGTTGATGGACAACGTGACCATCACCCAGCTTTACCACGTCATCAATGAGCGGCAGAACGCCGGGCGGCATACCATTTTGAGCACCAATTTGAACAGCGTTCAGTTTCAGGACCGCTATACGGAGAGGATCAGCTCGCGCCTGTTATCCTCCGCCGGCCAGTGCGAGCTGATCGCCTTCATCGGAGGCGACATCCGCCGCAAGGTATAAGCAAGAAAGGCATTAGGCATGGGTAACATCTGGCACGACATTGACCCCAATCGCATCTCCCACATAGAGTTCATTGCCGTGATTGAAATCAGCAAGGGCGGCAAGAACAAATACGAGCTGGACAAGCAAACCGGCATGCTGATGCTGGACAGGGTTCTTTACACCTCTACCCACTATCCGGCCAACTACGGCTTCATCCCCCGCACGTATGCCGACGACGACGACCCGCTGGATGTGCTGGTTTTGTGTCAGGAAGCCATCCTGCCACTTACACTGGTCAAGTGCCGCCCCATTGGCATGATAACCATGGTGGATGGCGAATCGGCGGATGAAAAGATCATCGCGGTGCCGGTGGGCGACCCTTCCATGTCGGAATACACCGACATCAGCCAGCTTCCCCAGCACACCTTTTCGGAAATCAGCCACTTTTTCGAGGTGTACAAGAGCCTGGAGGGCAAGGTAACGGCGGTGAAAAGCACCGCCGGGCGGGGGGATGCAAGGCGGGTCATACAATCGGCCATCTTCAGCTATCAGCAGCACTTTGCTGCCGGGGAAGGCTCCGCCCATGCAGGCGGCGCAGAGAAAAGAGATACGCTATGAACATTCAAATTTACGTAAGCAAGAAGAATTTTGAGGTACAAAAGGCCGAGCGTTTTTTCAAGGAGCGGCGCATTCCATACCAATTGGTTGATCTGACGCGCCATCCCTTGGGCCAGCGGGAATTGCAGCTTTTTGCCCAAAAGCTTACCGCCAGAGCGCTTGTAGACCGGGAAGATAAAAAGGTCAAGGAGCACCCCGTATGCTACGCGCCAAACGATGAAGTCATCCTGTCGGAGCTTTTGCTAAAACCCGCACTTATGCGTTCGCCGCTTGTGCGCAACGGTAGCAAGGTAACCTTGGGTGCTGCGGAGGATGTTTGGACCGCATGGCTTAACGAATCATATTGAAGACACAAAAGAGGTGTTCGCATGCATGGCAAGCTCTCCCTCCAAAGCCGGTTGACCGCCTGCTTCCTGGCCTTTTCTGTGCTGCCGCTTTTAACGTTCTTCCTTGTGTTTTTCCCTTACCTTCGGGGGAGCATGCTCAAAAGCCGCATGGCCGCCCTGGAGGGGTTGGCCAACGCCAATGTCAGTGACCTGGAGCAGATGGGCGACTCCATCTTGCGGGAGGGGGAGCGGCTGGCATTGGATCAGCGGGTGCTGGACGTATTGCGCACGCCCGCCGGGGATGAAATCGCCCAGGCAAAATCCCATGCGGAAAACTATTTGCGGTCCATGGTGAATGAAAGCTGCCGCGGGGCGGCCCTTGTTAAGGCCGGCTGGAAGGTTGCAGCCTCCAGCGATGAGAATGCATATACAGGCGAAGCGCTGGCGCTGCTCTTGGGCACCGACGGTTCCTTCGGCGGCGAGCGGGAGGTCAGCGGGCTTTTGCCGTCGCTAGCTGTACCGGGCAAGCAATCCATTTACTTTACCGTTCCGATTTTATCAGGAAACAGCCTGCTGGGAACACTGGTGCGGGAGATGCCCCTTGGCGTTTTGAATCGCAAGACATCCTCCCTAAGCCAGGGGGAAACGGGGCGGATGATGCTGGTGGATGAAAGCGGCATGATCCTCTCCCACACAGACACGGAGCATGTGGGAATAGCGCTTGAAAACGCCAGGCTTCTATCCATCTTCACATACTTTCAAAACGGACTCGCGGAGCGCAGCGGCAACGGCAGCACCGTGCTTTTTGACGTGCATCAAGGGTATGGCTACCGCATCCTCGGCAACATGCCCTGGATGCTTGTAGTGTATCAGGCGGAAAGTGAGCTTCGGTCCCAGGAGGTACTCATCATACTGTTCGCGGTGCTGGCCACACTGGGGCTGTCGCTTTTAAGTTTTTTGATCAGCCGCATCGTTTCCCGCAGCCTGGTCTTCCCCTTAAAACGGTTGAATGCCGCCTTTCGCCAGGCGGGTTATAACCAGTTCACACCGCTTACTCCCGGCGGAACTTCGGAAATGGTGGAGCTGGCGGAAGGCTACAATGCCATGATCAGCTTGCTGGAAAGAAACATCACGCGCTTGAGCGACTCCAACCGTCAATTGGCTACCACCATTGCGGAGCTGGAGGTGGAGCGGGACAGGATGCAGTTTTTGCAGGATGATGCAGGCAAAACAGGCGCACGGCGGGCCAGTGTGGAGTTCAACCTGTTGTCCGGGGAGTTTCTGGCGGACGACGAATTTTATGCCATGCTTCACCTGAACCGGTCGCTTACAAAGCTGTCCCTTCATGATTTCTTGAACAATATGGCCGATCCGGAGGACGCGGCAGCGCTGCACGAATGCATTGAGCAGCAGGCGGACCAGGTTCATCAGCTTGTGCGCATCCACACCCAGGAGGGAATGCTGTGGGTGCAGGTGCACGCCAGGGTTTTCTACAACACCCAGAGCGAACCTACCAAGGTTTCCGCAACGCTATTGGATGTCACTGACGATTACAAAGCGCCCGGTGCGGATGCGCTGACCGACAGCACCACGGGGCTGAATACGAAGGCACCCTTCATGCAGGCCCTTTCGGAGCGGCTTTCCGCTGAGGAAAACCGCCGGGAAGGCGGCATGGTGGTATGCCTGACACTTAAAAACCTGCCTCCCGATGATACCCAGCGCATGGCGTATGTGCTGGCAATGCGTTTGAGCGCCGACAGGCTTCGGGCCTTTGTGGGACCGGAGGGCATCGCCGCAAGGTTTTATGATGACAGGTTCCTTTTGCACCTGCCCCGATGCGGCAGCGCATCCATGGCGGAAAGCCGCATGGCGGAATTAAGCCAGGTACTTTCCGCGCCTATCCCTTATCAAAAAACAACCCTGTCCCTTCAAATGCTGGCCGGTGCCGCACTGTATCCGCAAAAGGAGGTTTCCGCCGAGCTGCTTTTAAGCCAGGCGCAAACTGCCCTTTCTGCAGCCGCAGCGCTTGGCGGTGCGAGCTGGACACTGTACGATGTCACAAGGCAGGCCGAGGATGCGGATACCGCCCGGGTCACGCTGGAAAGCGCGCTGCGCAGCCGCCGTATCGTGGAGGCGCTTTCTACCTTCCAGCCGGACAATTCCCTGTCTTTGGAATACCAGCCCATCCTGATGTTGAAAACCGGCAGCGTCGCGGGCTTTGAGTGCACCGTCAGGCTTACGGTAGAGGAGCTGGGCATGGTCTCCGCCGGGGAACTGATTCCCCTGGCGGAAGCCAGCGACCTGATGATGCCGGTGGGCCGCTTCGTATTGAAGGAGGCCTGCCGCCAGATTCGTACCCTGCGCCAATCAAGAGGGCAGGATTTGTATGTTTCGGTGAACATAAGCGCTGTGCAGCTCAAGCAAACAGACTTTGCCGATACCGTATATCTGGCTTTGAAGGAAGCAGGTCTTCCCGGTTCCGCGCTGCAATTGGAAATCTCCGAGCGGATCATGGAAGTGTTCATGGCCCAGGCGGATAAGCTGCACGTGCTGCGCCGGATGGGCGTGCGCATCGCCCTGGACGATTACGGCGCTGGCACCGGCCAGCTTACCCATTTGTACAACATGCCCCTGGATGTTTTGAAGGTGGACAAAAGCTTCCTGACCGGCGCCTCCGCCAGCCAGGGCAAGGAATTCATTTTGAAGACGCTGGTGGACTTGGCCCACAACCTGAACCTGCAGGTGGCCGCCGTAGGCGTGGAACATTTTAAGCGCCTGAACACGCTGATGAAGCTGAACTACGACATGGCCCAGGGCTACCACTTCTGCCCGCCGCTGAACCCCACCGCATTGGAAGTGTTCCTGGATACAAGGGCGGAGGAAGGGAGCAGGTAAAAAAGATGTGGCAAATGCGGGAAGGGGTATTTTTGAAAAAATACCCCTTCCCGAGCCCATCCCTAAAAACTCCATAAGGGAATCATCATCCATTTCTTTTTGGCAATGCTCATTTAGTTCATATCATATTTCACTTGGCATCATATTACCATATGCTTTTCATGGATGTGCCCAGATAGAAAGGAGAATCGGTATGTTGAAAAGATGCTTCCTGCTCTTGGTAGCGCTTTTCCTGCTTACCCAGTGCTTCCTCTTTCCCCCGTCTGCGCAAAGTGCCGGGGACCCGAATATTCAGGATGCTTTTGAAAACGGCACGCTGGCACTGCGGGAAATAAAATTCATCTTCGACTATACCGGCTATACACTGCGCGCTCCAGCGATCGGCTATGAGCTAGTCCTGAAGGGCAAAATGGAAGGTGCCGCACCTGTCTATTCGGAAGATGGCGCATGGGTATCCCTTGACCTAAATGGCAAGGATTTTCACGCGGTGCCCTATTTCTTCTCCCCCGATGGAAGCAAGGCAATCCTGATGGATGAAGAATATGCCTACATCCTGAAGGATAAGGTCATCACCATGATCCTGCCCAATTACCTTCGCAGTGTGCACGACGACTACGGCAGCTTTACCCAATTTAACAAGCTGCCGCCCGCCCAGTGGGCAGGTAGCGAAGGCATCACCTGGTCGCCGGATGGACGGTATGCAGTTCTGACCAACTTCAGGCAGATTTTCATGATGATGCGGCTCATCTATGGTTTGTACATCATAGATACTGAAACGGGTGAAATGTTCTGTGCCGAAACATACCCCAACAAAATAACCGATGACTGGGCATCCGTCATCCAGACTTGCTTTGACGTGTCCGGGCGGTATCTTTACTACACGGTGTATGGCAGAGTGTTTCCGGACAGCCTCGTATCGCTGATGCGTTATGATATGGAAACCGGCGAAAAGCAGCGGCTGTTGGCATGCCCCCAAAACGCGGCGTACCCGAGATTGGCGAAGGATTCCAGTGGCCGGCTCATCAACCTTACAGATGCCAACCGTGCGGATGAATTTCTGGGTCTGAATGTGTTTGAGCAAAATAACGGTCTATGGAAAGTCAATGCTTTCGCCTTTTCGCAGCCGTCGGCGAATGTTCGTCCGTTGTATATGGATATAGGCAGTGCTGATATGGGCGTTATGCTTCAAACAGTTATATTCGATGGACGACCCAGTATGCTGCCGGGGCGCTTTCATGCAGATAGAAGCTTCACGGGCCATGACGAATTGCTGCTCATCGACGGGTTTGATGCGCCTAAAGCTACCGTATTGCCCCTAAACGCCTATGGGGATGGCAGTGAGCTGGCGGGAAGAATCTTAAACGGTGATGTGCTGCAGTGTTTAAACATCAAGCTGTCTCCGGACGGTCATTACGCGCTGCTGCTCGTTACTGATAGACAAACATACAGCTTCCTGATGATGGACATGGAAACGCTGGCGCTAAAGATCGTGCAGACACCCCCGGGAGCTGCTTCCATGCGTGCGGGAAACGGCATAGGCCCCAGCAATGCCTACCCATCCGGATATAACTGGTTCGAAGGCAACAAGGTAGTTATCCTGACCGGGGAGGACCTCAAGCTTTACGAATTTGTATACTAGAGAACGTTTTCCTGGGTGGGGTCCGGGGAGGCCTCCTTTTTCAAAAGGAGGCCGCGCCGGCTTCTTTCGCCTTGCCTTCCCGCGCAGACTTTGATACACTACCCAATAAGTGGGGGCGAAGTAAATATGAAGCAAAACATATACGACGTTGCCATCATCGGTGCGGGGATCGTGGGCGTATCCATTGCCCGAAGATTATCCAGATACAACTTGCGTATCTGCATCCTGGAAAAGGAGCCGGACGTGGCCATGGGTGCCACCAAGGCCAACAGTGCCATCGTTCATGGCGGGTATGCGGAAAGCAGCGACAAGCTCAAGGGCCGGCTTTGCTACAAAGGCAGGGTACAGTTTGCAAAGCTTGACAGCGAGCTTCATTTTGGCTTCAGGGAAACCGGCTCCCTGGTGTTCACCACCCGGCCGGAGGATTTGCCCAAATTGGATTTGCTGCTTTCAAATGGCAGGCGAAACGGACTGGATGACCTAGAAATCCTGAACAAAGACCAAGTGCTGCGTTTGGAACCGAATCTGAACCCGGATGTTTTATTCGCGCTGCACTGCAAGGGCGCCGGCATCTGTTCCCCCTATGAAATGGCCATCGCCCTGGCGGAGAACGCCTTATTAAACGGCGCGGAGCTGTTCTTGAACGAGCCTGTCACCGGGATCACAAAGCAGGAAGATGTATTCACCCTCATAACACCCAAAAGACAGGTGAAAGCGAAGTTTGTGGTCAACTGTGCGGGGCTTTGCGCAGCGGAGGTATCTTTGATGGCCACCCCGACGGAGTTTGACATAAAGCCCCGAACGGGGGAATACATCCTGCTTGCCCGTGGTTCGGGCAAGGTGCTGAATACCGTCGTATTTCAAATGCCAACCCCCATGGGCAAGGGCATACTTGTCACGCCCACCGTACACGGCAACCTGCTGCTGGGGCCGGACGCCATTGACGAGCCTGGAACATACAACCGTTCCACCCACGTTGAACGCCTTGCGGAAATCTATTTTCACGCGATGAGGACCACAGAGAAGATCAACCTCAACCAGTACATCCGCAGCTTTGCCGGCGTAAGGGCCGTTGCCACGGGCGACGACTTCATCATCGGGGAATCCAAAACAAAAGGCTTTGTCCAGGCGGCCGGTATTCAATCCCCGGGCCTTACGGCTGCCCCGGCCATCGCGGACATGGTGGCGGATATCCTTTTTGATGCGGGCCTTCCCCATGATCCCAAAGACGATTACAATCCCAACCGAAAGCCCATCATTGAAACCGGTAAAAAAATGCGTCCCCTTTCGGAAGTGGAGCGCTTGATCACACTGTCTTCCGGAGAGGAACGCATCGTCTGCCGCTGCGAGCAGGTGACGGAGGGAACGATCCTTGACGCCCTTCGCCGCGGCATCCCGGTTTATACGGTGGATGGCGTCAAACGCCGCACCAGGGCTTCTATGGGTTTTTGCCAGGGAGAATTTTGCCGCCCCCGCTATTTGGCACTGATGGAAAGGGAATACGGGGAGCGCATGTTAGCCCGGACCGACGCAGAGCTTTGCGGCGCAACTCGTGTAACCAAACAAGAGCTTCTGGACTATGTAGACGATTTCAAGAAGGAATTAAGAAGCTTTGTGAGTGAGTCGCATTAGAAGTAGTTCAGTTTTCTGCAAACCGCTTCCCGAAGGCTTCGCAGATTTTGAGCCCCACGGCGTCCGGTGCCTCGTTGAGCACCAGTCCGTCTTCAAACAGCTTGGCTCCGCAGAAGAGGATATGGTCCTGCCAATCGCGCATCCATTGCCCATCTCCCCAGCCAAAGGATCCAAACAGGCCAACCTTCTTGCCGGAAAGCAGGGGCAGGAGGTCCAGAAAGAAAGGCTCGAACTCCCACTCCTCCAACAGCTCGCTGGTCATGGAAGGACAGCCCAGCAGGATGTTGTCGTATGCTGCCACTTTGGCCGCGGTGATATCGGATACCGAAAATTCATCCACAGTTGCCCCTGTGTCACGCAGGCCTTTTGCGATGGCATCCGCCATGGCCTTTGTATGGCCTGTACCGCTCCAATAAGCGATGACTGCGTTATTCATGTGTTTTCCTCCTTCTTGGTTAGCGATAGATAACCATGCGATAGATAATATGTGTCTGAGTAGATGTCAGTATGTCTTTTAGTTAGCTTTTACTAACTAGTTCCATTGTATCGCATCGCTTGATGCCTGTCAAGTATATATTTATATAATGAATTTTCCGGGAGGAGTTCGGGAAGGGAGCCTTTTTCAAAAGGCTCCCTTCCCGTAAACACTCACGTTTATCCTCCCTGTACATCCTCACCCCAGCGCTACATCCAGGATCATCATGATCAGGAAGCCTACGATCACGCCGATGGTACCCCAGTTGGAATGTTCGCCTTCATGGGAGCCGGGAATCAACTCTTCCGCCACCACGTAGATCATGGCTCCGGCAGCGAAGGACAGCATCCAGGGCATCAGGGGTTCCACGCCTCCGGCGATCCATACGGTAAGCACGCCAAAGACGGGTTCTACTGCACCGGACATGGCACCGTATGAAAACGCGCGTACCCGGCTCATGCCCTCCTGCCGAAGCGGCAGGGAAATAGCGGCGCCTTCCGGGAAATTTTGAATGCCGATGCCCAGTGCCAGTGCCATGGCCGACAGGTAGGATACGTTTCCGTTCTGCTGTGCAGCCAGGGCAAAGGCCAAGCCAACCGCCATGCCTTCGGGAATGTTATGCAGCGTGACGGCGGAGAAAAGAAGCGAAGTGCGCTTCATGCCCGAGGGGCGGCCCTCGGCATGCATGCTACCTGCATGCAAGTGGGGCGTCAGCGTATCCAGACCCAGCAGGAAAAACGCGCCGATCAAAAATCCGCCCGCTGCCGGTATCCAGGCGATTTGATTCTTTGACGCCGCTTCCTCAATGGCTGGGATCAAAAGCGACCATACGGAGGCCGCAATCATCACCCCGGAGGCAAAGCCCAGGAAAAAGCGTTCCAGATGCCCGCTTATTTGCTTTTTGAAAAAGAAAACGAGTGCAGCGCCAAGACTGGTTAAAAGAAAAGTAAAACCGGTGCCCAGCAATGCTCCCAGTGTGGGGCTGATTCCCGCCATACGTTCTCCCCCTTTGAAAAAATCCCCATATGGATATTTTATGATATAAACAAAATTCAATCTTTTTAACCGGTCAGTCAGAGGGAAAACAGCTTATCGCAGATTTACGCATCCGTATGCTCCAGTAATTCCAATACCACCTTCAACTGGGGGTTTGCGTCAAGGTACGCATAACGCCCGCCGGGCCAGCCTCCCTTTTGCACAAGCTTCATGCCCATGCCCTCAAGTTTGAGTATCAATTCGTCCGTACCCTTTATCCAGAAGGCGATGTGGTGGACGCCTTCGCCCTTTTCATCCAAATCATGCCGCCAGGTGCTGGGTTCACTGTCCGGCTGGATGAGTTCGATTTCAATGGCATCGCCCACCTTGAAAAAGGCCTGCTTGCAGCGGGCTTTCGTGGGCTTGCCCAGATACTCCGTTTTGGCAATCTCTTGAACAGAGCTTTCGCCAATGGTATAATCCATGCCAAGCAGCGCACTGTAGGCATCCGCCGTTTTTTTGATGTCGTGGCACAGGATACCGATCTGGGCGCAGACGGTGGTTCCCAAAACATTGTTGCTCATACGTGATCCTCCTGACGTAGTGTGGCAATCCATTTGCGTTTATTGTAACACGTGATCTGGAAAAATCAACCGAAGAAAGTGAGTGTTCATATATGCGGCTTGGAGCGCCGGCGTTTGGATTCAAAACCCCGGAGGAATGGGCCTTTACCCATGTAAAAAAAGGGTATGGGGCGGCCTACTGGCCGCTTGCGGATGGCGTATCTACGGAGGAAGAAAGCGCTTATGCAAAGGCGGCTCAAAGGCACGGCCTTGTGATCGCGGAAGTTGGCATATGGAACAACCTGCTGGAACGTGACCCTGTCCTAAGGGAAGCGAACATGCAATATGCCATCCGCCGCCTGCGAACAGCCGACCGGGTGGGTGCCCGCTGCTGTGTGAATATATCCGGTTCCCGTAGCACCTTCTGGGATGGCCCTCATCCCGATAATCTGTCGGAGGAGACTTTCCGTCAGGCGGTTCAAATTACAAGGCGCATCATCGATGAGGCTGCGCCTAAGCGCACCTATTACACCCTGGAGCCTATGCCCTGGATGCTGCCATATGACATTGAAAGCCTGCAAAGGCTGCTCAAGGCGGTGGACAGGCCGCATCTTGCCGTACATGTGGATATGTGCAACCTGGTGAATTCCTTCCAGAAGGTGTACCGCACCGGCGAAATGACAAATGCATTTTTCGATGCTTTCGGGCCGCTGATCCGCTCCGTCCACGCCAAGGACACCATCCTGCGGGAAGACCGGCTTACATTGCACATCGATGAGGTCATCCCAGGCCATGGCGTTTTTGATTATGATTCGCTGCTGATTCAGTGCCACAAGCTGGGCGACATTCCCGTCATGGCCGAGCATTTGCAGACACCGGAGGAATATGACAAAGCCACCGGTTTTCTCTTCAATTCGGCCGAAGCGCTGGGTATTCCCTTTGAAAAGCCTCTGTCCATACTGGATAAATAGCAAGGCCAATCTTCTTGCGCCGGGTCAAACCCGGCGTTTTTGTTTTCTGTGCGGGGCAGGTATGCGAAAGACTATTAATTAAAATTTTCACAAACACACTTGACATTATATGATTTGTTGAATATTATATCACATGTTGAATATAAATGACTCTTGAAAGGAAGGGAACGATGTCCTTACGCCATGGCATCCTGGGGCTTTTAAACCGTACACCCATGACCGGCTATAAGCTGAAAAAGCTGTTTGACAAAACGCTGAACAATGTCTGGACCGCAAGCCTGAGCCAAATCTACCGGGAGCTTGTCATGCTTGAAAAGGACGGCCTTGTCATCTCCGAAATGCTTGAGCAGGAGGACAGGCCGGACAAAAAGGTATACACCATTACCCCAAGCGGAAAGCAGTCGTTTCAGGCCTGGCTGATGAAGACCCCGAAGGCCTTTGTCTCGCCCAAGCGTGACGAGTTCATGCTCCGGATGTTTTTTGGAGCAGGCATGGGTGCTGCGCATGTGAAAGAACAGCTTGCTCTGTTTGTGAAGGACAGGCAGCGGGCCATTGAGGCGCTGACAAGGGAAGTGCTTCTGTTTCATGAAATGAAGGCAAGCTTTGTGGGCCAGGGGGGCATGGGAGAAGATGAGGAGAAGTATCTTTGGTTTATTGTCAAGCGCGCACAGATGACCAACCGGCTGCTTGTAGACTGGGCGGAGGGCTGCTTTAGCGAACTGGAGGAAAACGAATGATGATGGCAAGGAAAAAGGGAAACGGAAGGAAGAGGATTTTGATGATTGCGGTTGTTTTGCTCCTTTTGGGAGTCGGGTTCATTGTTTACCAGCGCTATGTAAGGGCCGGAATTGCCTATCCCGCGGAAAATCTCACCGTCACCAGCACGGCGTTTGAAAACGGCGGAATGATGCCCGTACGGTATACAGGCCGGGGCGAGGATGTATCGCCGGATTTGCACTTTGGGCCGCTTTCAGACAAAGCGCAATCCGTTGCCATTGTGATGGATGATCTGGATCATCCCATAGGCGCATATAACCATTGGGTGATCTTTAACATCCCCGCGGGCATATCCAACATTCCACAGAATGTACCAAAGGGTGAAACGGTGGCTTCCTTGGGTGATGCCATTCAGGGCCGCAGCGACTACGGCGGGAAGCATTACTACCGCGGCCCCAAGCCGCCGTTTGGCACACATAAGTATGTGTTCAGGGTGTATGTGCTGGATGTGTTCCTGAACCTTAACGCAGATGCCAACAAGACAGCGCTGCTCAAGGCGATGGAGGGCCATATCCTGCAATACGGCACATTGACGGGGTCATTTGGAAATTGAATTTATACGGAGGATACGAGCATGAAAAAGAAGATGAGCATCATGGGGGTTGCCCCCAAACTGGCCGTTGTGACGGCCGTCTACCTTACTGCCATGATCTGTTTGAGCAATCTGGTGGCGCCCTTTGGCTCTTTTCCGCCATCGGCGCGGACAATCTTGACAAATGCCGGGATCGTACTTGTGGCTGTTGGACTGTCTTTTCATGGGGTGGCGGCACATAAGCTACTGAAGCGCTACAAAAAAGGTGAACTCATTACAGACGGTCCTTTTGCCGTATTTTTGAACCCTATGTATGCCAGCGCCATCCTTTTTACGGTGCCGGGCGTGGCGCTGATGCTTGGTTCCTGGCTTGTCATCACCACATCCGTGGTTATGTTCATCGCCCATAAGCTGCTCATCCGAAGTGAAGAGGAATACCTCAAAAAAACGTTCGGTGCCGCTTATGATGCTTATGCAAAGAAGGTTTTTATAAGGCTGTAGACAAGATACATAACCCATAACCCAAACGCTGCAAAAGGCCCGTCATCCCATGCCGGAAACACCGTTGTCGGATGGCGGGCTTTTTGTGCCGTGAAATCTGGTCAGGTGTGCCGGTTGTACCATGCCCTCTTACTGAAAGGCAGCCTTTCATTCTGCGTGCCTGCTTCCACGGGAACGCCTACCGGCAGGATCACCGATACCGTCAGGTTCTGTCCCTGCGGCACGTTTAGAAGTTCTCCGATCTTTTCGGCAATGCCCCTTGTGCGCAGTACACCGTCCAGCCATACGGACGCGTATCCGAGCCCCGTGATGGCCAGCAGCATGTTTTCAACCGCCGCCGAATAATCCTGCACCTCAAAGCTCATGCCCCGGTAGGTGGTTTGGCCTTTGCTGATGACGGCAATGATGGCCGGAGCCGTTTGAACAGCAGCCATGGACAGCAGCTTTCGTATTTCATCCAATAGCACAGGGTCGTCCACAATGGTAAAAAGCGTGGTCTGGGCATTGCAGCCCGATGGTGCTTTGATGCCTGCTTCAACAATTTTGTTCAGGTCCTCCCTGGGCACGGGAGTATTCTTGAAATCACCCCTGTAGCTATGGCGCGCGGCAAACGCTTCAAACAAATCCATACTGAACCCCCCTTGCGATGATGCTTGCATACATCATATCACGTTAGGGAAAAAGTGCCAAGCCGTGCCTGCAGGGTAGTTTGAAATTGCAAACCATATGCGCCGCTGATATAATACCGGTATCCATTCCCTAAGGAGTTTATTCATGAAGACAACGCTGGGCTGCATCCGCAAGGCCGACCAGGATTTTCACATGATTGCCCCCGGCGACAAGATTGCCGTGGGCGTATCCGGCGGCAAGGACAGCCTGCTGTTGCTGTATGCACTGCACCTGTATCGCCTGTTCAGCCATACGGAGTATACGCTTCACGCCTTCACCATGACGCTGGGGCTTGAGCCTTTTGACCTTACCCATGTACGTGCGCTATGTGATTCCTTGCAGATTCCCTATACTGTGCGGGAAACGGATATCGGGCATATCCTCTTTGACGTTCGCAAGGAAAAGAATCCCTGCGCGCTTTGTGCCAAAATGCGCCGGGGAATCCTAAACGATCTTGCGAAGGAGCATGGTTTAAACAAGCTTGCCTTGGCCCATCACCGGGACGACGCCTTGGAAACGCTGATGATGAGCCTGCTCTTTGAGGGGCGCATTCACACCTTCCACCCCGTTACGTATCTGAGCCGTTCTGATTTGACCGTGATCCGGCCCCTTGTCTACCTGCCGGAAAAGCACATCCGCCACATGGCCAAGGTGCTTTCCCTGCCCGTTGTCAAAAGCCCCTGCCCCGTAAACGGTCACACCCGCCGGCAGGAAATGAAAGAGCTTCTGGCCTGCCTTGCCCGCAAGTATCCCAAGGCCCCTGAGCTGATGCTCAGCGCCCTTCAAAACGAAGATCAGTATGGCCTCTGGTGGAAACCCGAGGACTCTGCCCTCGGGACTCCCGCTAAAAGTGAAGGAGCCCTGCCCCCGCCAGTGGCGGAAATGGGCAGGGCGGATGAATCAAGCGAAACGAGCAATGCGAGCGGCAGCGAGCGGTGCGACGATTGAGCTTGCGGAATAAACCCCCTTGAGAATCCCCATATTTAGGGGATCGGGGAGAGTATGCCAAGGCCTCCCCTCCAGGGGAAGGTCTAAAAACGTTCCATGAATATTTCTTCCCTTGGGACGATGCTTGAATCAAGGGTATCTGTTGAACAGTTTCTATGCCTTTTGCTTAATCACCCGGTTATATGCCATGGTTTCCAATTTCAACATCGCCAGCGCCGCAATTTCCAGTGTGGCGATATAGGCCGCCTGGCCCATGCTTTGCATCAGGTACAGCGGCGTGCCTGTGGGTGCGTTGCGAAGAAAGAAATAGTTTGTTTTGAAAATGGAATTGACACCCATTACCAAAAGCAGCAGAACATTTCCCCACAAAAAGACCCGGCCCAAAGCCATTGGCCTTGGCCGGTCTCCGTTTGCCATGCGCAGGAAAGGCGCTAATGCAATCAGCGCATGCAGGCTGAAAAACGCCCCTTGCATGAGAATGGGCCAGGGGCTGGGCATCACTGCCGGGAAAATCACCGCCGCAATTGCCCCGGGTACGCCCAGGAACAGCGTGAACTCCAACAAGCCGACTGAACGTGTCAGGAGCATGAAGGGCGTCAGCACTCCCACAAAGCTGCAAAGGTGCAGGGGAAGTACTGTGCCCACCCCTGCCAGGCCCATTTTCCAAAGCAGAAAAATCTGGGTGGCCATACAAAGCGGCACCAGCGCAGAAACAGCCAGGGAGGCGTTAATCTGCCACCGCTTTGCATGGCGGTGCTGTCCCACCCGGCGCCAGAAGCGGATGCGCCGGATGATGAACGCCATTGGGACAGCCCATAACAAGAACACCGCAAGGGACATCAAAAGTACCTCACACGCCGCCCGCCAAACCGGGCACCGTGCTTAGGCTTGCCAGCATTTCATCCATCTCTTCCAGCGTAAACACCGGCGTCTGGCAGCTTCCATCCCGGCACAGGTAATAAGCGGCAGGGTGGCCCATGGTATCCCGGCCCTTCATTATACCCGGCATGCCGTTTTCGTTTGATTGCATCCGCCGCGCCGCAACGGATATCAGGGGTAAAAACCGCTTTCCAACGGCTTTTGCAAAAGCCTCTATCTCTTTCTCCTCGCGGGCAACGCAAACGGCTTCCGCCGGCAGGTAGCAGCGCTCCAGCCCGGCAATCAGCCCGAAGCAATATCCGGAAGGCCGGTTTTGTGCCGCGCCGGCCAGTTTTTCCACGGTACGTGTGGCGTATTCCATCCATGCGTCCTCCCCTGTAAGACGGGCAAGCTCATACAGCACGTAGGCCGCCATGGAGTTGCCGCAGGGTGAAGCGCCGTCGTAATGCTCCTTGGGCCTGAAGATCAAGCCTGCTTCCGCCTCGTTCATGAAAAAGTCGCCCTGCTTGTCATCAAAGAACTTGCGTACCATCAGGCGGCACAGGTTTTCGGCCTGCTGTATATGGCTTACATGGAAATCTGCCCTGTACAGGGCAAGGCTCGCCCAGGCAATGGCCGCATAATCTGAAAGCCCGCCACGCCCCCCGGCCTTTCCATCCCGCCAGTAGGCATACAGTTCGCCCTTTTCATTGGTCAGCCTTGCCTGGATAAACGCCATCCCGCGGCGGGCAGCCTGAAGATACTCCGGCTTGTTTAAGGCATGTGCTGCCTTGCATAGCGCTGCTATGGCCAGTCCGTTCCATTCGGTAAGCACCTTGTCGTCGGTAAAGAGTGTGCGGGTGCTTATGCGGTACTCGTACAGCTTTTTACGAAGCGGCCGCAGGTTTTCCTCCTCCTCCTGGGAATCCTGGAGGCGGTTGACAATGGATTTTCCCTCCAGCACACCGTTTTCCGTGATGCCGTAAAAGCTGCAAAAGCGCATTCCCTCCGAAGTTCCCAGCACGCTTTCAACTTCCGCCGGGGTGAATGTATAGTACGCCCCTTCCTCGCCGCCGGTATCCGCGTCCTGAGCGCTGTAGAACCCGCCCTCGGGGTTTGTCATTTCACGCAGCAAATAATCCAGCGTGGCGGTTGCCACCCGCCAGTACAGCGGCTTGCCCGTGATCTGGAAGGCTTCCGTATAGGCCATGGCCAGCAATGCGTTGTCATAAAGCATCTTTTCAAAGTGGGGAATCAGCCATTTCCTCTCCGTGGAATAGCGGCTGAACCCGCCGCCCAGATGGTCGTACATCCCGCCGCGGTACATGCAGGCAAGCGTCTTTTCCGCCATGTGCAGCGCCCGCTTGTCCTTTTCCAGCAAAGAAAAGCGCATCAAAAACATCGGCACATGGGGGGTTGGAAATTTGGGCGCGCTGCCAAAGCCGCCGTACTGGTCGTCAAAACGGGTATCCAGGTCCATTCTTGCTTTATGCAAAAGCTCCCTGGTCATTTTGCCGGCTGCCGGAGCCGGTGCTTTGGCAAAAGCCTGGGCTACCTGCCGCCCGTTGTCGCGAAGGGCGGCGGGGTCCTCCTGCCATTTGCGGGCGACGGTTTCCAAAACATCTACAAAACCCGGCTGGCCGTAGGCTGATTTTTTGGGGAAATACGTGCCGGTGAAAAAGGGTAGCTGGTCCGGTGTCATAAACACCGACAGGGGCCAGCCTCCGGAGCCGTTCATGGCCTGGCATACCTGCATATACACTGCGTCCACGTCCGGCCTCTCCTCCCTGTCAACCTTGACAGAGATGAAATGCTCATTGAGCAGCCCGGCCACCTCATCATCCTCAAACGATTCGTGGGCCATTACGTGGCACCAATGGCATGTGCTTATCGGCACAAACTAGCTGTACCCAACAGAAAGAAAGACAGGCTTGTTTTCAAGCCTTGCTTTTTCAAAGGCCTCCTTCCCCCAGGGATGCCAGTCAACGGGATTGTTGGCATGCTGGATCAGATAGGGCGAAGTTTCCTTGATCAATCTATTGGGTACTTGTTGTTGATTGCGCACTTAAACCACCTCCTTTTACATGACTTGCCTGTTGCTTACCTATTCTTTCCGGTGGCTTTGCGCATTATGCCTAGAGAAAAGGCAATTCGTCTGCACAAAAGGGCCTTCTTGGCAAGAGAGCCTTCTTTTCTGACGCATGTCATTCGGGATAAGGGCTGCTGTCATTGTAAATGCCGCCATACTCCTTCAGTACATTTGACATGCCACGGTTGGCTACCTGGATCAGGTCCTCCTGCGTTTTGATCTCATCGGCGTGGCTGTCTACCACCTCCCGCACCGATGCGTGCAAAGAGTAGTAATATTCGGCCGCCTGGTTGTTTTTGTCCAAAAGATTCATCAGGCCTGTTTGCATGACTTGCTCCTCCTTTATCGTTCAGTATGCCCTGAGCGCGAAAAAGAAAACGCTGTTTGGCGGGCAGGCATTTATTGCGTAACAAAAAAACGCAGCTCTTTAAAAGCCGCGCCTGTTGTGAGTGCTTTATTATTTCTCCTGACCTTCCGGATTGACCGGCGGGGTTTTGATGATGCTGCGTGTGGTTTGGATGACGGTGGTGACCGAACCGGCTATCAGCGTCATGTAATATGTAAAAAGCCGCCATAGCAAAAGGGCGGGAAAAATCTGACCCGGAGGGAATATGTTTTTCAGGTAGATCATAAAGCCGCCTTCCTGGGCGCCTGACGCGCCGGGCAGGGGTGTGTAGGAGGCGCTGATGTATAAAAGCAGCGCCATGGTAACGATCTTTACAGTTGGCATGCCATGAAGGCCCAGCGCATGATACACAAAAACGGTCACCGCCATGATGGACAGTACCTGCAGTGCGTTGATCAAAAGCTGTACCAGCAGTTCCTTGGGCCGTTTGCGGATCAGCATGACGCTGGCATGGAATGTCGACAGAATGCCTTCCCACTT
Source organism: Bacillota bacterium (assembly GCA_023415145.1). Classification (GTDB taxonomy): domain Bacteria; phylum Bacillota; class Clostridia; order Christensenellales; family Aristaeellaceae; genus JAEWAH01. The sequence goes on from JAEZLW010000131.1 coordinate 40,550, forward strand.
GGCGGCAGATTGTACGGGGTCCTTGCAGATGCGCAGGAATGTGCCTACGCGGATAAACAGCAGTATGAAAAACCGTACCATTCTTTTATTGACCACCATGAATATAAGGAGGCAAACCGAAAAGGAATTGAACAGATAGCCGGCGATCAAAAAAACCTTCGCACCCCATAATTGGTCTTGCACAAAGGTCGGCTGCGCAGCCCAGGCCGCGCCGCCCAGTACCAGCAGCATAAACTGAAAGCAAAAAAACTTCACCGTCAGCACAGAGGAGCTTACGCCTATGGGTACTTCCCGTTTTTTCAGATAGTAGACCTGCATCGGCTGACCACCCGTGGCACCGGGTGTGATGTTGGAATAATACAAGCCCATCAGTGCAACAAACATGACGTACCGAAAGCTTATCGGGTAACCCTGCTTATAAAGAAAATAGGCAAGAGAAACGCTTTCCAGCAAAAAAAAGCTAAGCCAGGCGCCCAAGCAGGCCAGCAGCCACCAGGGCGAAATGCTGGAAAAAGCCTGTCCGATATTTTTTAGTTCATTGTTGTTGATGCCGATGACCAGCATCACCAGCAAGGTGCCCAAAATGAAGGCAATATTCAAATAGCGTTTTGTAGCCGCTTTCATTTGACCCCCTGTGGATGGCCTGAGCCATCATGCAACGTTGAGTATAACATATGTTACGGAAACAGGCAAGGTATGGCATTCTGCCATTCAGGGTAGTCTCATTTGAATTTTTGTCAAGGCGACAAGCGAAGAAATAGAGAAAACAAGCTGTGCATCCGAAGGTCCAGGGCGATCGGAAAGCCCTGGTCGTGCCGTGAGGCACGAAATGTCCTCGCTTTTCGCACTGGCATGCCATTCCAAGGAATAGAAATTTCGCCTCTGTGGGGGCGACCAGGGCTTTACGAACGCCCTGGACCATCGGAGGCAACCTTTGATTTGCAAAAAAATTTT